>JAFWFE010000099.1 GCA_017512555.1 Solobacterium sp.
AACTGACATTCTATTGACAGTAGATGCTATATCGCTTCCTTCTTGGAATCGTATGGTTATGCGATTATTAACACGTATTGACGATTTCAGACATCTTGTTGGCATTCGTAAAAACCCCGTACGCATCACCATGAAACTGATCAAAGTCCGCATAAACAGCGGGCTTTTTTGTGTTCTGTCAATGATGAAACACATAGTAATACTATTTGATTAGTAAATATCGAAAATCTATTGAAAAGTATGGAAAGCATTTCCTAAAGATTTCTGGTGGGGTGCTTCTTCCTCAGCTTACGAAGGATCAGGAAAGATAGTTTCTACTGGTATAAAGAAGTGATTGCTTCGAATGGTGAAAACCTGTAAAGACAGAAAGAGGGTAAGCTGAAAGGCATTACCCTTTTTTTGTGCTAAGATAAGAATATGAGTAAATTGACATTTATAGAGAACCTGGATCCTGCGCTCAACGATGCGTTTGTGATTCAATCATCCCAGAATTCGTTGTTTCAGACGTCTCTCTGGGCAGAATTGAAGAATACGACCTGGAATCCGTTTTTTGTAGGAATCAAGCGAGATGACGTTTTATGTGCGTCTGCGATGGTCCTGGTACGTAAGTTACTGCCGGGAAAGACACTGATGTATATTCCGCGTGGTCCGGTCATGGATTACGAAGATGAAGAACTCGTGGAGTATATGTTTTCCTCTCTGCGGGCATACGCGAAGAAGCTGCACAGTATCGCGGTACGCTTTGATCCGTGTATTCTGGTACGTAAGTATCCGTATACCGAGAGGAAGTCAGTCCTGCCGTTAGAGAATCTGGATATTATTCAGAAATTGAATCAGCTGGGGATACAACACAAGGGTTTTACCACACTGATTGAAGAAAGCACCCAGCCTAGGTTTAACGCGGCGATGATCGTCGAAGAAGGCTATGAGAAGAAACTGGAACACCGGACAAGGAAGTGCATCAACGCCGCCGTAAAGAAGGGTATCATCCTGCGCTCCGGCAGGGAATACCTCCATGATTTCGCTATAGCCATGCACTATACCGAAGTACGCAAGAAAGTCGCTCTGCGTAACGAAGACTATTTCCGTCAGATGATGGATGTCTTCGGCGAACAGTGTATCTGTATTGTCTCGTACCTGAACTTCCCGGAACAGATCGGCAAACTGGAAAAACGTATTGCGGAGAACCAGGCATTGCTGGAGGGGAATCTCTCCAAGAAGAAACGCAATGAGATTACACAGATGCTGGAACAGGATACCAAGGAATTAGGACTGTTACAGGCAGATTATGAACGTGAACAGAAAGAGGAAGTGATCACCGGCGGTATCATGGCTTGTTATAACGACAGGCTGATGGAACTCTTCTACATGGGGAATCATCCGGATTATCTGCGCATGTACAGCAGTTATCTGTTGTATAAGACATGTCTGGATCTGTGCGTGGAAAAGGGCATCCGGTATTGTAGTTTCGGTGGGATTGAAGGGACTCTGGACGATGGCCTGACCCTGTTCAAATCCAACTGGCTGATGGATGTGGAAGAGTATATCGGAGAGTTTAACATGGTTATTGACCGCCCGGTATACTACGCATTTGATCGTCTGTATCCGCTGGCATTGAAGACAGCAGCGAAGCTGAGAGGCCGAAAATGAAGTTTATTACAAATGTAGAACAAACTCGTTTTGATGATTTTGCGGTTTCCTGTGCACTGAACCACTACTCCAAGACCAGTCCTTTCATCCAATTCAAGGCTCCGGAGTACGGCAAGGGAGATCTGCTTGGCGTAGTGAATGAACAGGGTGAACTGGTTGCGTCCGCGGTCATGTTACATAAACGCTGTAAGATTCCTTTCGGTCAGTTCAGTTATATCCAGTACGGATTTAACCTGGATATCGAAGACAGGGAACTGGTGCGTTTCTTTGCGGAAAAACTCAGGGATTACGCTAAGGAGAAAGGTTCGTTCTTCCTGCGGATCGATCCGAATATCACCCGGCTTGAACACGAGAAGAACGGCAAGATCCGGGAGAACGGTTTTAATCATGAATATATTACGGATATTCTGAAAGATCTCGGGTATGATCATCTTGGTTATAACTACGGGTACAGCGGGAACTGGATGAGCCGGTTTACCTACCGCCTGGATCTGGACCAGCCTATCGAGAAGATCCGCAAGGGAATCAAGCGTTACAATGCCTATCACAAGAAGAATGAAGAACGTCTGGTCACTGTTACCGAAGCGGGACAGGATCAGTTATACGTACTGACAAACAGCCAGGATGAATTATCCGCCAAACTCGGATTTAAACCCAAGGATGAGGCTTATTTCCGCAAACTGTGGGATTGTTACGGGGATGCGGTTCATTACTACGTTGTACGTTGTAACTACACCGAGGCAGTCAATTCGCTGAAGAAGAAATGTCAGGAACTTACCGGATACCGGACACTGCTGAAAGATGAAAACAAGATCTCTGTAACAGACAAAGAGATCGAAGCTTTGAAGAAAGAAATCCAGGAAATCGAAGAATCTCCGCTGAATGACGGGAAAACACACGATCTCGGTGCCAAGTTCATCATCAAGCAGGGAGAGAATGTCTGGAATGTGAATATGTATACAACCAAGACGTTCCTGAATTTCCGGGCTGCGTTTGCCTTGCATGATCACGCAATCACCGAGATGAAGAAGCTCGGTGCCAAAACATATGACTTTGAAGGTATATCCGGTTCGATGGATCCCAAGGATGAATACTACGGACAGACAGATTTCAAGAAGAGTTTCGGGGGTGATTACCTGGAATTCCTTGGTGAGTTTGACGCTGTGTTCGACGCGAAGAAATACGCACAGTGGAAGAAGGCAACCTGGTTTATCAGCCATGCCAGAAGAAGACTGCGCTACTATTTCTACAAAAAGAAATAGATATCTGGTAAAACGTATTATCTTCTCAATCACGACAAGGTATACTTAAGTTGTAAAGTATCGGAGGACAACAGTATGGACTACAATGAACTTGCGTTAAAACTACATGAGGAACACAAAGGAAAAATCGAGGTGATCTCCAAAGTACCTGTGACAACCAGAGATGATCTCAGTACGGCATATACACCCGGTGTTGCGGAACCTTGCCGGAAGATCGCTGCCAACAAGAATGATGTCTATCGTTATACATCCAAGGGAAATATGGTAGCGGTAGTTACCGATGGCACGGCGGTTCTCGGATTGGGGGATATCGGTCCGGAAGCCGGATTGCCGGTTATGGAAGGAAAGTGCGTCTTATTCAAGGAATTTGGAGATGTCGATGCTTTCCCGATCTGTCTGGATACCAAGGATACCAATGAAATCGTTGAGACAATCGTACGTATTGCGCCTTCTTTCGGCGGTATCAATCTGGAAGATATCTCTGCACCACGTTGTTTTGAGATTGAAGACAGATTAAAAAAACGTCTGGATATTCCGGTATTCCATGATGATCAGCATGGTACGGCAATTGTTCTGCTGGCTGCGTTGATCAACGCCCTGAAAGTCGTAGACAAGAAAGCAGAAGAGATCAAAGTAGTGATCAGCGGTGCCGGTTCTGCTGGTACGGCAATCGGTAAATTATTGCTGGAATACGGTGTTAAACACCTGACATACTGTGACCGTAAAGGTATCCTGAACCGGGATACTGCACTGAATGAAGCCCAGCTGGATCTCTGTGAAGTAACCAATCTGGAGGATCAGCATGGTACAATTGCGGATGCGCTCAGAGGTGCCGATGTCTTTATTGGTGTATCAGCACCGGGTATTGTTACGGCAGAGATGGTCTTCTCCATGAACAAGGATGCGATCGTCTTCCCGATGGCGAATCCTACACCGGAAATCATGCCGGAAGAAGCCAAGAGAGGCGGTGCCAGAATCATCGGTACCGGACGTTCAGATTACCCGAACCAGATCAACAACGTTCTCGTCTTCCCGGGCTTGTTCCGCGGTGCCCTGGATGTCCGTGCCAGAGAAATCACGGAAGAGATGAAATTATCCGCAGCCAAGGCCATCGCAGCTCTGGTAACCGATGAAGAACTGAATGAGGATTATATCATTCCGGGAGTATTCGATCATCGTGTAGCCAAGGAAGTAGCCAGAGAGGTCGCCGAAGAAGCGGTACGCGCAGGAATCGCCCAGATATAAATAAATACCGGAATCTTACAGGTTCCGGTATCATTTTTTATTGTGCGTCTTTCAGCTGCTGGATTGAGAGATTCAGTCTGCGGAGGGTTTCTTCCTTACCCAGAATTTCCGCAATCTCAATGGCGCCGCCGGGAGTGGACTGTTTACCCGTAATCGCCAGACGAAGAGGGAAGAGAAGCTGTCCGTTCTTCATTTCCAGCTGGGCAGGTAATTCCATCAGACGGTCATGGAGTGTATCGTGATCCCAGGTGTCCAGCGTCTCCAGAAGTGCTCCGGCAGCCTGCAGAGATTTCAGGGCAATCTCAGGATTTGTCTTCATCTTTTTGTGGTTGTACAGAGAGATGTCATAATGCGGGAATTCATCGAAGAAGTCCAGCATCTCCGGGATCTCGTTCAGGGTATTCGCCCTGACCTGGCAGATCGCCGCAATCTTTTTCAGATCGTAGTTTCCCTTGACGGCCTGCGCGATATATGGTTCCGCAAGCTCGTAATACTCATCCAGAGACATGTTTCTTAACCACAGTCCATTGATTGATGTCAGTTTGACCGGGTCAAAGATCGCTCCGGAAGTATTGATCCTCTTGACATTGAATGCCTGTACCAGTTCATCCAGGGTATACAGTTCCTGGTTGGTTTCCGGTGCCCATCCCAGCAGGGCGATGTAATTCAGTATCGCACCCGGAAGGTATCCTTTGGCTACCAGATCCTGGAAAGAAGCGTCACCGTTACGCTTGGAAAGCTTGTTGTGTTCATCCTTCATGACCGGCGGACAGTGGATATAACGCGGAATGTTCCATCCGAAAGATTCATAGAGAAGGTTATACTTCGGTGCTGAACTCAGATATTCCATACCACGGACAACGTCGGTAATTCCCATGAGATGATCATCGATGACATTCGCAAAGTTATAGGTAGGAAAACCATCACTCTTGATCAGTACCTGTTCATCCAGAGTATTGTTTTCGACGGTGATACTGCCGAAGACTTCATCCTGGAAGGTGGTTGTGCCTTCGGAAGGAATTGTCTGACGGATCACGAATTTCTCACCGTTTTCGATACGTTTCTCAGCTTCTTCGATCGTAAGATTCCGGCAGGGATCCACAAACTTGAAAGAATCACCGTCCTCAGAACGCTGAGCCTGAATCTCTTCTTCATCACAGAAACAATAGTGAGCACCGCCGCGGTGTACCAGTTCTCTGGCATACTTCATATACAGACCGATCTTTACACGTTCACTCTGTACGTATGGGCCTACAGGACCTCCGATATCCGGTCCTTCATCGTGCTTGAGACCACATTGCTTCATGGTTTCGTAGATAATATCCGTAGCGCCTTCCACAAGTCTTCCCTGATCGGTATCCTCTATACGCATTAAGAATTTACCTTCCGGATCTTTCTTGGCAATCAGATAGGCGTACAACGCTGTTCTGAGATTGCCGATATGCATATATCCCGTAGGACTAGGCGCAAATCTTGTTCTAATATGTTCCATATCGTTTCTCCTTTTACAGATCCCGTATATTTTATCATCATTGAAGGATTTACATCAATGTGAAGTAGACAGTAATGCTATAATTATGTACATGACTTTAACCAGGAAACTCACATGTTTACTGATTCTGATCCTTCTTTGCGGTACCGGATGCCGGAAAGCTTTTTCTGTACAGGTACCGGAAGAGGTCAGGGAAGATGACGGACTGTGGCAGTATGCGCGGACAGAGGAAATGCCGGCATATCAGGTATCCGGTATCCCTCAGGGAGATTTTTCCGTATCTTTCTGGATCCGTCCGGAAGAGAATACAGTGAGCACTTGCCTGTTTCATTTCGGGGATGAGCAGGAATTTGTCAAACTGTACGGAAGAGGAATCAACGGGGATGTGTTCAGCGGACTTACCCTGTACGGCAGAACCGGCGGAGCGGAATACTGGGTCGTTGCGGACGGTGTGGATTCTGTGTCCACAAACCGCTGGAATCTGGTCACGGTCAATTTCCGCAAGAATACCGCAAGTATCCTGCTGAACGGAAAGATCGTGGCAGAGGATAGCTTTAAACATCTTTCCGGAGATTCCATACTGGTAATCGGAGGAGATTCACCGGAGAATACACTTCCCGGAAGATACATCGATCTGAAGATCATTGATAGCCTGGTCAGTGCGGAGGATGCGGCTAAGGAGTATGCCAGCCGTTTGCCTGCGGTCCTTCTGGACACGATCGATTATCCGGATGCGGATAAGTTATCAAGAGATCTCTGGTTTGAGGATATGGTCATTGACGGATTACCTGTAACCTGGACTGTGGAAGAGAACCCGGTGATGAATTCCCAGGGTTTACTGAAGGATACGGATACGGAAACAGAGATTCATGCCAAGGCGAAGATCGATAACGGCACATATTCTGCTGAGAAAGAATTTGTCTTCCATACCACAGGTAGTTCGGAGGAAGCTCTGTTCCGTAAAGATATGCAGTCTTTGAACATCGATATCCCGGCAGTGATTCATAGTCATACAACTTTACCGGAAAAAGAACAGGATACTTCTGTTGAATATGAAGTGGTTTCCGGTGATGCACATTTTGAAGGTAATGTACTGGTCAAAGATAGTACAGCGGAAAAAGAACCGGTAACGTTCAAGGCAATTCTCAGACGCGGCGGATCCGTGCAGGAGAAGTCTTATGATGTTGTCCTGCTGGATGAAGCTTATGCGTATGTCATGGCATATTTCAATGGTAATGAAGGGGAAGAACGCGGACATCTTGCGTTAAGCATGGACGGACTACACTGGGATAAACTGCCGGGAAGCGTGATCTCTTCCGATTACGGTACCGGAAGAATACGTGATCCTCATCTGTCCCGCAGCAAAGAGGGAGATTTCCTGATTGCGGCTACGGAAGGCGGAGATCATCCGTACATCTATCTTTTCCATTCCGAAGATCTCACAAAGTATACTTCCGCATATTCACTGGTCTGTTATCCGGACCGCTCTCTGCATACTTCCGGCACAAAAGCCTGGGCACCGGAGATCTGGTATGACCGTGAAAGTGATACCTACTATCTTTACTATTCCGATCCGGCAGAACGCACCGGAACGATTTCCTGTGTGACCGCAGATCTTTCGGAACTGCCTCAAGGTAACGTACAAGTCTCTTATCCCAAGACTCTTCTGGATACCGGTTATCCGGTGATCGACGGTACGATTTTTACCATGCACGGAAAATACTGGATGATCTATAAAGATGAGCGTGAAGGGGCACAGACGATCTACTCTGCCGAGACGGATGATCTGAGTAAGACCTTCCGGATCTGTTATGACTGGCAGTATATGATCCTGCCAAGACCTGTAGAAGGTCCCATGGTATTCAAGGATATCCATGAAGAGAAATACCATCTGTTTGTGGACTATTTTGCGTATCATCGTTTCTTTGCGGGTACATTTACCGGGCTGGGTTATGATTCCCTTGTGGACTGGTCGGACAGTGATACACTGGCACTCCCGGAAGAAGATGTACGTCATGGTTCGATCCTGCCGGTAACCGAGAAGGAGTATCATAGACTACTGGACGCATATCACTAGTTACTGACAATGTTCGTAAATTCAGTGAATTATTTATTGAATCTTATGAAATGTTGTGTATAATAGTAATGCAATTGGGATATAGCCAAGCGGTAAGGCAACTGGCTCTGAACCAGTCATTTCGGGAGTTCGAATCTCTCTATCCCAGCCATGTCAATAAAATCGGACCTCAGGGTTCGATTTTTTGTTACTATGGTAATGGAAAGAGAGAAGAAAAACATGGAAGCTTATGACGCTATCATCACCAGACGCAGCACAAGAAAGTATTCTGAAGTCATGCCGGACCGTGAATTGATTGAAAAGGTTATCACCGCGGGAAGATATGCGCCAAGCGGACACAACAACCAGACTACGCATTTCCTCGTGTTTACGAATAAGAGTATTCTTGCAGAACTGACGGAAATAGTGAAACAAGAGTTTGCCGAGATGGAGATTACGGAAGATATGTACATCTCCATGAAGAATGCCGTAAATGCGTCAAAGAAAGGTGTATTTGTATTCCACTACAATGCGCCGGTGCTGATCGTTACCGCAAATCAGAAGGGTTACGGCAACGCGGTCGCAGACAGTGCCTGTGCCCTGGAAAACATGATGATCATGGCTAATTCTCTGGATCTCGGGTCTTGCTGGATCAATCAGCTGCACTGGCTGGATGAGAATCCCAGAATCCGGGCATTTCTGTATAAGTACGGTCTGAAAGAAGAAGAGACCATCACTGCAGGTCTTGTCTTAGGGTATGCGGCAGATGGTATGCCGGACAGAAACGCGCTGGAAAGAAAAGGGAATCCGGTTACGTGGGTCGAATAGACTTCTTTACTATGATGGATAGTTCTGCTTTGTCTAAATTCAGTAATAAATCAGTGTTAATCGTATCTGCAGCGGCAATACTGTTGGTTTCATGCGCCAGAACTGCCGGGAATAAGCCCAATGAGATTAATCTTGTAAATATACAGAAGGACGGGGAAAAGGGATTTGAGGTTGAAACTGAGCTTTCTCCGGTTCCATGGAGGCGATTTAAGGGAGA
The DNA here is from genome assembly GCA_017512555.1 of Solobacterium sp. Taxonomy (GTDB): domain Bacteria; phylum Bacillota_I; class Bacilli_A; order Erysipelotrichales; family Erysipelotrichaceae; genus Bulleidia. The sequence continues at coordinate 8,751 of JAFWFE010000099.1, forward strand.
AATCAGAGAAGTCGGTGTAGCCATCGTAAAGCAGTATGCGGAATATACGCCTCCACCACCGGAATCATCGTTATTTTTTCACCCTGGCACATATATTCGCAGCTTTCGCAGTATTGATGAAGCTTTAGATTATATAGGATTCGCAGAACTGAAAATGCCTGTATTTCCGTATGAAGATTACCAGTGCGCTGTCATTTGTGAAGGTGAAGAAAATGGCAGAGTAAACAAGGTTGTTCTGAAACTTTCCCATATCAATGACATGGAATACACGGCCCAGGAAAACATGACGATCTTTACAGATGCCGCAAAGGATACGAAGATCGTCTCCGGTGCAGCATGGACAGACGAATGGCCCCGGAATGTGGAATTTCTGCAGTATTCAACTCCGGCAGGAAATGATTGCCGGATCGTCGTCATGAAACCAAGATATCAGTCAAAATACATTGGCTTAACAGGCTATGTGGTCAGCGGTAATGCGTTCTGCGAAATCAATCTCGGGGCTGTTTTGCGTGAAGAAACTGATCAAGCCATTCAAATCCTTCATGAATGGGCAGATGCGTTCGATTAATCAAGAAAAAAACTGTATAATAAACCTATGACAATGCAAACAAACAATACATTAAAATACCTGGAAAACTGGCCTGCGCACTACTTTGAAATCAAACCGGCATCCCGGAAGCGGGAGATTCTTTTACAGCGTCTGGCAACCGCAGAAGATCCCGGAGACCGCAGAAGACTGGAATTACTTGACATGCGCTATGACAAAGAGGATCATGACCTGTTTCTGCGCGGACTTGTCAATCTGTCCGTGACCAGTCTCAAGCCGAATTTTCTGAATAAGAAGACATATACGAAGTTTGTCTGGGATAGTATTAAAGATCTTCATCTTGAAGATGAACAGGATGAATACCTCCTGGCGGAATGGCGTGATGTATGCGCATTACTGCTTAAACTGGATATGCAGGATCAGAGGTTTGGCTCAGGTACATTCGGTATCCTGAAACTGAAGAGTGAAAAACTGGCATTCAAAATGGCAGCCCAGGCGGATACGATTACCAGGATCATTCCTGAAATATACGGTGTTTCCGAGTATTTTGTGACTTTGCGTGAGATCATGGCTGATGTATATTGCCGGATCTTGGAAGACGGCGATGAATACTGGCAGGCATATATGAATGCTGAACGAAAATAAGAGTATATTTCAAAGTAAATATACTCTTTTTGTATTTCCGGCATCTCTGGTATTATAATCAAGACATGGACAAATTGGTGATTGCGAGCGCGAATGAGGGCAAGATCCGGGAGCTGAGGGAGATGCTGGAACCGGAAGGATACGAGATCCTGAGTCTGAAAGATCTGAAGGATCCTTTTGACGTAGAAGAAACCGGTACGACCTTTGCGGAGAACGCCCTGATCAAAGCGAGATATATTACGGAGAAGTACGGATTGACAGCGATTGCGGATGATTCCGGACTGGAGATTGATGCGTTCGGCGGTGAACCGGGAATCTACAGCGCACGTTATCTCGGTCATGACACCCCGTATGAATACAAGAACAAGATCATCCTGGAGCGTATGCAGGGCATGGATCACCGGGCATGCCGCTATGTCTGCGCTATCGCCTATACGTCACCGGATGGAACTGAACAGGTATTTGAAGATACCTGTGAATGTGAGATTGCTTTGGAACCGGCAGGTAACCGAGGCTTTGGTTATGATCCGATCATGTATTACCCGCCGTACCGCAAGACAATTGCCGAAATGGATGATGAAGAGAAAAACCAGATCTCTCACCGGGGGAAGGCTTTAAGGAAACTGGAGAAGTGGTTAAATGAACAAGACTAAATCTATATTTACAATCGGATGTTTATGTCTGATTCTAAGTCTGTTATTGTCAGTAATCGACTTCTGGTGTTTTTATATGCCTTTCTATGAGAGTGAATATAAGAAGAATGAGACTACGAAAGCTACCGGGATGAAAGAAAGTGATCTAATCAAGACAACCGAAGTCCTATTTGATTATCTGAAAGATAACCGGGATGATCTGATCATCCGTGTACAGGTCAACGGCTATGCCAGAGAAGTATTTGACCGCCGTGAGACCCTGCATATGATCGATGTGAAGAAACTGTACCTGGATGCGATGAAAGTCCGGAATATCCTGTTTTTTGCGGGGGTGGCACTGCTGGTGGCAGGTGTGCTGATGGACCGGCGTAAAGCATTACTGAATCTGATTTCGGGATATGAGCTTGGGGTGATCATCTTTGTGGTATTTGTCTCGTGTCTGCTGTTTTATGCGTTGCTGGACTTTAATGCGTTCTGGATCCAGTTCCATGAAATCTTCTTTGACAATGATCTGTACTTCCTGGATCCGAATACGGAGATCCTGATCAATATGGTTCCCGAGAACTTCTTCTTTGATCTGGTTATGAGGATCATCCTCAGTTTTATTTCACTTATCGCGGTTGTTTATCTGGCGTTGAAAAACATACAGAGGAGAATCCGCAATGCTTAATATCGTGTTGTATGAACCGGAGATTCCCCAGAATACCGGGAATATCATGCGTACCTGCGTGGCATTTCACTGTCGTCTGCACCTGATTGAGCCGCTGGGTTTTTACATGGATGAGAAACACCTGCGCCGGGCAGGCATGGATTACCGGAAAGAACTGGAGTATCACATTTATCCGAACTGGGAAGAATTCCTGAAACAGAATCATGGTTCTTTTTATTTTGTGACGCGTTACGGGAAAAAATCTCCGGATCAATTTGACTATACACAGGCTGAAGATGAGATCTATCTGGTCTTCGGTAAGGAGAGTACCGGTATTGATAAACATATCCTCAAGGATCATCTGGAACAATGTATGCGCATACCGATGATTCCGGAAGCACGTAGTCTGAATTTATCCAACTGTGTATCGATCTGTGTCTATGAAGTCTTACGCCAGCTGAACTATCCGCAGCTATCAAGTACAGAATATCTGAAAGGGGAAGATTTCCTCGAGCAGTACGAAGAATGATGCATTGCGTCGTGACTTTGTTTATAATGAACGTATGATTGAGAATTTGAATGATTTTTTATCTGTCGGTGTGCTTGTCTTACTGTCTGTATCCGGACTGTATATACTTTATGTCGCCGGGGTGAAGCACAGTGAGATGGTCATGCGGAGAGTCGAATCCAGGTATTACCGTTATTTTGATAACGCGGATGATGAAAGTACCGATGATTCTGATGAAACTTACTACGAAGAAACATGATGAATGTGAAAGATATCTTATACATCACCTGTGATGAGGAAGGAAGCCATCTCTTTCTCAAAGGTGGAAGGGAAGCTGTAATTCAGGAGAAACCCGCAGAGTTTCTGAACCGTTTATGCCTGTACAGCGGCAGTACGCTGAGCGGACGTACAGAAGCCTTCCGTTATCTTACCGGAAGTAAACAGAAACCGGCAGTACTAATCAGCGAACATACGCAGATCTTGTTTTTCCCGACTATGAATGCGGGACACAGGGAATGTATATGGATCTGTTATAACGAGATTCTGGATATTCATGCGGAAGGACCGGAACATACCCGGATCCGTTTTCTCAGCGCGGATACCGCCGTAATTCCGTTCAACTACAGGATCATCCGCAATCAGATAAAACGCTGTGATCAGTTTATCCGGAGATTGAATCAGGAGATGGATCCGGATCTGGAGAAGATAGTATGATCGTATATACTGTACCGGGATGCCCATTGTACCGGAAAATCAAAGCTTTACTGCGGGAGAAGAATATCCATTACCGGGAGAAAAGCTTGTATGCTTCATTATTGGATGAGGATGAACTCAGGATCCTGATCCTGTGGATGCGCCTGAAGGGATTGATCACCGATGGAGATGATCCGGAAATGCCGGTATACCTTCGGGAGAATCCCAGCCGTATTCCAAGACCTTTGATCTTTACGGAAGAAGGAGATCCGCAGATTGATTTCTCTTCCTACGACCGGATATGCCAGAGTTGCAAGACATCTTCGATCTGTATGGAAGTGAGACAAAAACAGAACGAAGATGAAACCAGGAAAAGAGAGATATAGAGTACAATGGATAAAATGAAGATCATGGTTGGATTATCCGGCGGCGTAGACAGTGCTGTAGCTGCCTGGTTGTTAAAACAGCAGGGATATGATGTTACCTGCGGTTTTATGCGTAACTGGGATTCCCTGACCAACGGGGATATCCTCGGCAATCCAACCCTGGATCACGCGATCTGCACACAGGAAGAAGACTACAACGACGCAAAGAATGTGGCGGATATGCTGGGACTTCCTCTGTTGCGTGTGGATTTTATCAAGGAGTACTGGGATGAAGTATTCACCACCTTCCTGGAAGAATACAAGAAGGGAAGAACACCGAATCCGGATATTCTCTGTAATAAATATATCAAGTTTGATTCGTTCATGGAGTTTGCGCACCGACAGGGTTTTGATTATGTGGCCACAGGACATTACGCAAGGATCGTCAAGGAAGAGGGTCACAGTTATATTCACAAATCTCATGACCGGAATAAGGATCAGACCTATTTCCTTTCCCAAATCAACCGGAATGTTTTATCGCAGATCGTATTCCCGCTGGGTGAGATCGACAAGCCGGAAGTACGCAGGATCGCGGAAGAGTTACATCTCAGTATTGCCAAAAAGAAAGATTCTACCGGTATCTGTTTCATCGGAGAGAGGGATTTCCGTCAGTTCCTGGCCAACTATCTGCCGATGAAAGACGGAGATATCCGAAGTATCTGCACACATGAAGTTGCCGGCAGACATACCGGTGTGCTGTATTACACGATTGGTCAGCGCAAAGGTCTGAATATCGGAGGTACCGGTCCGTATTACGTAATTGGTAAAGATATCCTGCGCAACGAGTTATTCGTGACCGATGAGGCGCATAAAGAGTGGCTGTATTCCGATTCCTGTCTGGTTTCAGGAATGAATTATCTGTGTGATATACCTGAAGAATTACGCTGTACGGCAAAGTTCCGCTATCGTCAGCCGGATCAGCCGGTAACCCTGAAACGGATCAGTGAAGGGGAAGTTCTGGTTACGTATCCGCAGAAGATCGCGTCGGTGACTCCGGGTCAGCAGGCAGTATTCTATACCGGTGACAGGATGATCGGCGGCGGTACGATCGACGTGGTATATCAGGGTGAAGAAGATCTGATGAAGAAGATCTCTGTGGAGATGTATGAGTGAAGAACGGTCTCTGGATGAACTGACGGTAATCACAGGTAAGATTACTTATGTTGTTTACCACAACGAAGAGACGTTTTATTCTGTTTTCCGTTTTATGATCAATGATGAAAATGAGCGGGTAATTACGGTTACCGGCCTTTTTCCGTCTTATGAGACAGATGTGATCTATCGCTTGTACGGGAACTATATTGAACATCCGAGATACGGTATGCAGTTCCAGATCACCTCCTATGAACAGCCTCTGCCCAGTGAGACTGAAGCCGTGATCCGTTATCTTTCAGGAATACAGTTTCCCGGCATCGGAAAGAAGACAGCAGAGAAGATCGTCAGTACGCTTGGAGAGAATTGTCTGGATCTGATCCGTGAGGATGAAAACGTACTGCGCATGGTACCGGGTCTGAAGGAAGATAAGATCCAGGTGATTCTGGAAGGGATAGCGCAGAGTGATACGGGAATGGAGGAGCTGATCCGGTTCTTAAATATTCACGGTATCGGTATGCGGAATCTGATCCGTCTGAATAAGACCTACGGGAAAGAAGCACTGGATAAGATCCGGGAGAATCCGTACCGTGTGATCGATGAATGTGAAGGATTCGGCTTCAAGACCGCAGATAAGATTGCGCAGTCTCTGGGATTTTCCGCGGATGATGAACGTCGTCTGTACGCGTATCTGGTTTCCCTGTGCATGGATCTGTGCGTGGCATCCGGAGATTCGTTTGTGTCCTATACCACGCTTCAGGAGGCGTTTGAGAAGCGCTGTACGGGTCTTTCGTATGATTATGACATGTTGTTCAGCACCGCTGTAAACAATCGCAAATTCGCAGCGGAAGAGGATCGTGTGTACCCGATTACACAATACGAAGCAGAAGAGGGGATCAGTTCTTTCTTGGCCGGATTCCCGTATACAGAGCTGGATCCGTTTCATGATGAACTCCTGGAAGAATACCTGGAACAGATGCAGAAATCCTTGTCCATCACCTATGATGATGATCAGATCAAGGCAATCCACAGTTTCTTTACGCATCCTTTCATGATCCTCACCGGTGGTCCCGGTACCGGCAAGACAACTGTTGTACGAGCACTGGTGCAGTTATTCAAGATGTTATATCCCAGCAGTACCGTTGTCTGTGCCGCGCCTACGGGAAGAGCTGCCAAACGTCTGTCTGAACTGACCGACAATCCGGCAATGACCGTACATTCTTTACTGAAATGGGATCTGGAAACCAATACTTTCGGTGTCAATGAAGATGAACCGATCTTTGCGGATCTGTTGATCGTGGATGAATTCTCCATGGTGGATAACTGGTTATTCTATCATCTCCTGCAGGCATCACGTCTTGTCCGCAAGATCTGTATCATCGGTGATGAAGACCAGCTTCCTTCGGTATCCTGCGGCAGTGTACTGCGGGATCTGATCCAGAGTAATTGTTTCCCGTTGGTGAGACTGACGCATATCTACCGCCAACAGAACGGAAGCGATGTGATTGAA
>JAFWFE010000100.1 GCA_017512555.1 Solobacterium sp.
ATCACATGCAGTCATCTGAAGAACTGAATCTTCCAACAGCATATGATTACCCCAGAATGAAAGCGATTCGCAGTATTGTGAAGAAAGAACTTCCGGGGGCAAGAATTCATCATGCTCTGTATTACAGATACTTGCTTGAATGGACAGCATGTTGAATCCCAGTTTATCGATATATTCCTACATGGGCGAACGCTCAAGTGCCCAAAACGGTGGATAAGTTCCTATCCGGCATTGGGCGAACAGGTATGAGGTATGTGCCAGTAATATCATTTCCTCGTGCCATATAGAATCAGTAGTAAAACTTACCCGGACAAGGTAGTGACTATAGAAATCTTATTTATAGATTGATTAATCGGAATTTGTGAGGTTAACTATGGGATTCATATCTTTCAATGAAAACTACTATCGCAGAAAGCTGGAAGATTATGAGAATAAGATTCTTTCCGATGCAGAAATCTGTGAAGCAAAACAGCTCCTGAAAGTTCTGGATGATCTGACCGATGAGGGATATACAAATCTGAATGACAGGATGGAAGCAGATTTCTCCTGCTTGACAAGGCTGAGAGCTGTTCTGCACCGATGCGGGGAAGTCCCCTTCCCGATCGATCATGAAAAGCTGTCAGATACCTCTTGCGGAAAGAATGAGTATGAACTTGAGGAAGTGCTTGAAAATCTGATTGAAGAAGCAAAAAAACACAGCAGTGTTTCCGCCAATCCGTTCCTTGAAGAAATATACAGGTACTGTGAATGGATCGGATATGAAGAAGATACTGCCTATGTTTTTCTGATGCGGGATGCATTATTGCCGTATATATTCTTTCCCAGCAGAGGCAGAGACAATATCTGCCCCTTGCTGATCAGCCGCCGCTTTCTGGAAGACATCACGGAAACGGAAAATGTGGATGATGATATACGTTTTCCTTTATACGAAGCCCTGGAATCCGGTCATGTCCGGTTTGATGATTACTCTGCTTACTGCAGGGAGAGAATACTTCCGGTTCTGAATGAATATCCGGAATTGAAAAACATTCTTCTCGATCTTCTGGGTTCGATCAAACAGAACAGGATCGTTGTGATTGAATCTGGCTATATGGGAACCATTCCCATGATGCTGAAAGCTCTGGATGACAGAGTGGACTTCAGACTGTTCACGACAGCGCCTTTCCTGTATGAAACCTATCAGGGCAGAATATTCTGCCGAAAATATGAAGATATCCGCAGATTTGAAACATTATATTCGCAGGATCTCTTCATGCAGTATTCTTCGTATCGCAACGGGAAGTTCTATGTGAATGTATCCGCAGAGGAATCGGTGAAGAAAAAAAACAATTTCAGAAACAGCAAGATTGATGAGGTGACCAGAGATGAAAAACGGAAAAAAACCAGACCCGGATGTGATCCATCCGATTGCAGGATCCTGTAAGAGAAACATTTCGTAAATAACGAGAAAATCGAGAAAATTCTACTTCTGGTGGAATAGGCTTCCGGGCAAATCCTTTGCTTGGGGTAGTTTCCGAGGCTTTCATTAAAGCTTTGTAATCACTGGCAGATAAGAGAAAAAAACGAATTGCTGATATACACAACAATTCGTTTTTCTTATCTGGATCAGTTTAGTTTATGCCCAGGGATTCTCTGTCGGATAGGGGAGGTTCTTCGGCTGATTATACGCAATATCCTGAACACCCAGGTACTTGAATACTTCGTAGAGAGTCTTTCCGTAATGACCAAAAGCGACAGCCCCATGGTGAGGATAACGCTTCTGAATTAACACGTGACGATAGAAACGTCCCATTTCATGGATGGCAAAGATACCGATACCGCCGAAGGATTTCGTCGCCACAGGCAGTACTTCACCCTCCGCAATGTAAGAACGGAGGTTACCTTCAGAATCGCACTGCAGGCGGTAGAAAGTAATTTCACCCGGCGCGATGTCGCCTTCCAGGGTACCGCGGGTAAAGTCGGGTTCAGATCCTTCCGGTTCTAACAGACGGTGCTGGATAAGCTGGTATTTCACTGCTCTGTCAGCACACATCTTACAGCTCGGGGTATTACCGCAGTGGAAGCCCATGAAGGTATCTGTAAGGGTATAGTCGAATTTACCCTTGATATTCTCTTCCCACATCTTTGCAGGAACAGAGTTGTTGATATCGAGAAGGGTTACCGCATCAGCAGAAACACAGGCACCGATATACTCACTAAGAGCGCCGTAGATATCTACTTCACAACTTACAGGAATACCGCGGGAAGCCAGACGGCTGTTTACGAAGCAAGGTTCAAAACCAAACTGCTGCGGGAAGGCAGGCCAGCACTTATCCGCAAAGGCTACATATTTTCTTGCGCCTTTGTGAGCTTCTGCCCAGTCCAGAAGTGTAAGTTCAAACTGAGCCATACGTTCTAACAGATCCGGGAAATATTTGCCTTCACCCATTTCTTTTGCCATATCTTCACAGACAGCAGGAATACGTTCATCCCCCGCATGTTCTCTGTAGCTGACAAGAAGATCCAGCTCGGAGTTTTCTTCAATCTCTACACCAAGTTCATACAGGCCTTTGATCGGAGCGTTGCAGGCAAAAAAATCCTGGGGTCTGGGACCGAAGGTAATAATCTTGAGGTTCTTTACACCGATGATTGCTCTGGCAACAGGGACAAAGTCCGCAATCATCTTTGCGATATCTTCTGCTGTACCAACGGGGTATTCGGGTATATATCCCTTCAGATGACGCATACCCAGGTTGTAGGAACAGTTGAGCATACCACAGTAGGCATCACCACGGCCGTTGATCAGGTCGCCGTCACCTTCAGCCGCTGCCACAAACATGCATGGACCGTCAAAGTATTTGGCAATCAGGGTTTCCGGTGTTTCCGGTCCGAAGTTCCCCAGGAATACGACAAGAGCATTACAGCCGGCAGCGTTCACGTCCGCTACAGCCTTTAACATATCTGCTTCGTTTTCCACGGTTACCGGACATTCATAGAGTTCACCCTTATAGGCGGCTTTGATGGCTTCTCTGCGCTTAACAGACAGGCCGATAGGGAAACAGTCACGGCTTACGGCAATGATGCCAAGTTTTACTTCAGGAATATTTGTCATATTAGTTCTCCTTTGTTTCTATATCTATATTAACGCCTCGAATACCAATCCAGGCGCCGGATTTCGCTTCACTTGAATCCGGGTGGGCTAACAGCCATTTATTGCGTGCCCACAGCAGTTTATCTTCATCGTTCTTCGGGGTGATTTCCGGCTTTTCGGTGTTTGTCCCAAGAGGAAGGACTACAGCTACACGGAAGCTGGTTTCCGCATTGGTCTGACATGGCGCGTAATGCAGCGTTGTCGCATACACTTCCACCGGCAGACCGGCAGGGACCAGGAAGGCTTTTACCTGAGCTGTATCCAGCACGTTATCTTCAATTTCGTCCTGCTTTGCCAGAAGGAGGATGAAATCCTCTGTACCTACATTGACTTCACTATCCCGGTGATACTCCAGACAGTTAAGCTTTGTGTTATATCCCCAGCACATGCCCAGTTGTACAGGCATACCTCCGTAAGCACACTCACGGAAATCCTTCATGATATTACAGGCTTCCAGACAATCAATGGATGGTTCATAGGCAGTACCAGACGCAGGAAGGGGAATCTTCTTCATCGCTTCCAGCAGTTCTGCTGTATCGTAACCGGAAAGGACTTTGCCGTAGGATTTAAACTCAGAATCATAAACAGATAAGATCTTCATCACTTTATCTCCTTTCACTTAATGCCTTGAAAAGAGGCTTCATCGTCGGATAAATCATCTGGAATTGACGATAACGTTCTTCATAACGTGAAGCAATCTCAGGATCAGGCAATACAGTTTCTTTTACGTGAATGAGCTTTGCGTCACATTCTTTTACATTTGCGTAGGCTCCGCATCCCACCATGGCAAGCATTGAGGCGCCATAACCCGGACCTTCCTCCGTCTGCGGGATATCCAGACGGATATTCAGTACATTGGCCAGGATCGTCCGCCACAACGGACTCTTCGCACCACCGCCGCATAACATGGAGTGATCAAGAACAAGCCCAAGAGATTTCGCGACCTCAAAGGAGTCACGAATCGCAAAGGCTACACCTTCCAGGACTGCCTGCATAAGATCAGCACGGGAGGTATCCATGGTCATCCCGATAAAACAACTGCGGGCATCTACATCGTTGATCGGACTGCGTTCTCCCATTAAGTAGGGCAGGAAGTATACATGATTACGTCCAAGGGCTTCTTCCGCGATATCTGCTTGTTCAGCAGTGTAGTCGGTGGTTTTCAGAACCTGCTCACAGAACCACTTGTTACAGCTGGCGGCAGAAAGCATACATCCCATCAGATGCCAGCCTCCGTCCGCATGAGCAAACGCGTGCAGGGCATTGTTCGGATCAACACCGAATTTCTCCGAGGAGATGAATATCGTACCACTGGTACCAAGAGAGATATTACATCCGCCTTCTCCTACAACACCTGTACCTACCGCAGCTGCCGCATTATCTCCTGCGCCGGCAACGACCTTTACATTCCCGTGCAAACCTAGAGCAGCAGTAATCTCCGGCCGGACATTACCTATGACATCGTAGCTTTCGAAGAGAGCAGGCATTTGTTCCTCACTTACACCGCATATATCCAGCATCTCCGCTGACCAGCGCTTATGCTCCACGTCCAGCAGAAGCATACCGCTGGCATCCGAGTAGTCACAACTGTGGACACCTGTCAGCTTATAGTTGATATAGTCCTTGGGTAACATGATCTTTTTGATTCTGGCGAAGTTCTCCGGTTCATGCTTTTTCAGCCATAATAGCTTTGGGGCAGTAAAGCCCGCAAAGGCAATATTTGCGGTCATCGCAGAAAGATGATCTTTACCGATGACATTGTTAAGGTATTCCACTTCATCACCGGTACGTCCGTCATTCCAGAGAATCGCGTCACGGATGACCTCATCCTCATCGTCCAGAACAACAAGCCCGTGCATCTGTCCGCCGCAGCCGATACCTTCCACCAGGGTGGCATCGGTTCCGTCCAGAAGTTCCTCAAGACCAATCAGACAGGCACTCCACCAATCCACAGGATTTTGTTCTGCCCAGCCGGGTTGAGGGAAGAAGATCGGGTATTCTTTCGTCACTGTTTTTCTGATCTCACCACTTTCATCCACCAGTAAAAGCTTGGCGGCGGAAGTACCCAGATCAATGCCAATATATTGTTTCATCGTCTTACATCCTTTGAATTCATCATACTATTCTGTACCCGGATAGTAAATTATGAATCTTCTGCTGTTGCTCTTATCAGGATTGTCTCCCGATGAAGTATTCATTCATCCTGCAGATCACATGTTATAATTCCCTGGAACACATTGATTGTTTATCTGCGGCATTTTTTCGTCTGCTGATGTTTCTATAAAGGAGGGAAGAATATGCGAAAAAAAGCTACTATATTTGCTTTAATCAGTGTACTGATTACTGCTTTAGCAGCCTGCACAAGTAATGAAAAGAAGAGTGTGTTTGACATGATCCGTGAAAGTCCTGCCGCAAACTTCTCTTGCCTGACGGTTCAGAGACGATTGTGGATAGTGAGATCTCATCACTTCATTCTTTTGCAGATCTGGATATACAAGAATCCACCATGGAACCTGCAGATACAGAAGAAGACTGGTTATATCGGATCATCTTTAATCCATCCGAAAAGGTAAAAGATACTGAAGAAATTATCGTATCCTTTCACAAAGAATATGTACAGATCAATACAGAATACTATTTGCCCGGAAAAGATGTTTCTTATCAAAGTATTCTTGAATAGGCAGAAGGCAAATTTGCTTATTTTATGGAATAGAGGAATAACTGTTGAACAGGTGTTTGTATGAATATAGTCAATACTTCTGCAGGTATTTTGTCAGCTTTTAAACAAGACAGATTTGATCTCACGGGATGGGAAAAATACATCGATACATATGTCCCCGGCGCAAGGGAATTGTGTATCGCTGACAGGGATGAATGTCTCGCTGCCGGTTATTCCTGGGAAGAGGATTATCTTCCGGTATTGAATGCTGTTATGCAGAATGCGGAACAGCGTGAGGAAGTGATTCGCTCTTTCTTCAGTGTCACAGACCATCTTGAACAACGAGTTCTGGACAGATTCGGAAGAACTCTGGAAGTGGATGTGATCTTGTATCTGGGACTATGTAACGGTGCCGGCTGGGTCACCACAATCAACGGAAAAACCGTAGTCCTTCTCGGTATCGAAAAAATCATGGAACTCAACTGGCAGGATACAGACAACATGACCGGGTTGATTGTTCATGAACTGGGCCACGTCTATCAGGCTCAATACGGAATCCTTCACCGAGAGTTTACGCAGTTGGAAGATCATTTCCTCTGGCAGTTATTTACCGAAGGAGTTGCCATGGTGTTTGAACAGGAGATCGTTGGTGATCCGGAATATTATCACCAGGATACGAACGGCTGGAAACTATGGTGTGACCAGAACGCAGAATTGATCCGGCACTCTTTCCATAACGATATCCGGTACATGACGAAAGGGAATCAGCGGTATTTCGGCGATTGGGTCAGTTTCGAAGGATATGGGGATACAGGATACTACCTGGGCACCCGCTTTGTCCGCTTTCTGTTGGAAACAGATCGTTTTGATCAGATCATTCAGTACAGTATTGAAGAGGTCAGACAGGGATTTGATTACTTTATGCGGACAAACCTGGATAAGGAGGTCATATGATCATCAATACCGGGCAGAGAACAGATATTCCTGCGTTCTATGCGGAGTGGTTCGCAAATAGATTAAAAGAAGGTTTTGTCTGTGTACGTAATCCCTACAACCCGAATCAGGTCAGCCGTTACCGCCTTGATCCTGCAGTGGTGGATGTGATCGGTTTCTGTACAAAGAATCCCGCGCCGATGTTCCCGTATATGGATCTGTTGAAAGATTACGGGCAGTACTGGTTTATCACTATTACCGGTTACGGAAGGGATATTGAACCGAATGTCCCGGATAAACATCGTCTGCTTGAAGACTTCAAAAAGCTATCCGCAATCGTTGGTATAAATTCCATCGGCTGGCGTTACGATCCGATCTTTATCTCTGAGCGATACACGATGGAGTATCATCTCCGGGCTTTTCAGCAGATTGCGGAAGAACTGTCCGGTTACACAAAAACCGTAGTGATCAGTTTTATTGATTTGTATCCGAAGGTAAGAAAAAACTTTCCGGAAGCACAGGAAGTCACCAGAGAACAGCGTCTGGCACTGGGCAGGGAGATCATCAAGATTGCGTCGGAGCACGGAATGACGGTTAAACCATGCGCAGAAGGGGATGAACTGGCTGTCTACGGGGCTGACTGCAGCGGATGTATGAAGATCAGCGATTACGAAAAGGCCATAGGCAAGCACCTGAGCGCACCCAAAAAACAAGGTGCCCGGGCAGCGTGTGCCTGTTATCTTTCCTGTGATATCGGGGCTTACAATACATGTAAACATCTCTGCAGATACTGTTACGCGAATACAGAAGCGTCCAAAGTACTGGCACACAGTCGGCTGCACGATCCCAAATCTCCGTTTCTGATTGGAAATTATAAAGATGATGATATGATTCATGATGTGCCTCAAAAGTCATGGATAGACGTACAGACAAGTCTTACACTATGAATTGTTAATACATCAGGAGACTGATAATCAGGGAAAGAGTATGATTCCGGACTGATTGATCAGTGTGATCATTCCTGTTTATTATGTACTTATGATAGAATTCCTGATGATCTGACTAAAGATTACGCGGCAGCGAGAAAGAGGTTACTATGGCAAACGATACAGTATGCACAAAAAAAGCACTGTTCCTGGATCTGGACGGAACCCTGCTGGATGACAAAAAACAGATTTCAGATACAAACAGAGCAGCGATCAACCATATGTTACAGGAAGGTCACAGTGTGATCATTGCCACGGGACGTCCGCTCTCCAGTGCCTGCGCACAGGCAGAGAAACTCGGTCTGACCGGAGAAGGGTGCTACCTGATCTCGTATAACGGAGGAATACTCTACGATACTGCGCATCAGAAAGTGATCTACAAGAAGACCATTCCGTTTTCTGCTGTAAACGCTGTATTTGGTGAAGCAGTCAGAAGAGGCCTGCATATCCAGACGTATGATGGTGAGGATGTCGTCGCCTTGCCTTCTGGCAACGAAGAATTCCTGAAGTATTACGAAAAGAATACAGGTATGCATTACCACTATATTCAGGATCTGAAAGAACTCACGGATGAACCGGTAAAGATGTTGATGATCGATTTGGAACACCCGGATCGTCTGGAAGAGATGCGTGGGTGGATCGCTTCTGTTGAAGGTGAATACCTTGATTCATTCTTCTCCAGTGCTACGTATCTTGAGATCGTCAGTAAGGGTCTGAACAAGGGGGATGCTCTGCGTCAGATGGCATCACTGATCGGTGTTCCCATGGAGAATACGATTGCGGCAGGAGATGCGGCAAACGACCTGCCAATGATCCGGGCAGCACATACAGGGTGTGCCATGGCAAATGCGACAGAAGAGGTAAAAGCTGTCGCAGATTACATCACCACTGCAGACAACAACCACAGCGGGGTGGCAGAAATCATCGAACGCTTTGTTCTTTGATTCTTTGTGATAAAATAAACAAATTGATTGCACAAGTGAGAGAGAATTGTTATACTGTATTCATAGGAAATCGGACGTCATGACATCTGATGTCATATAAATCATCATTTTCTTTGATTGCTCTGATACCAGACTGGAGTTTATTTATTATGGAAAACCAAATGATTATACAGACAGAAACTCTTTCGGAAATCGTTGCGGAAAAAATAACAGAAATCATCAAAAGCAGAGGTCTTGTTGCCGGAGATCAGATTCCTACCGAACTTGAGCTTATTGAAATGCTGGGCGTAGGACGCAGCTCGGTACGTGAAGCAATCAAGACTCTGGTTTCAAGAAATGTATTGGAGATCCGGAGAGGGAAGGGAACTTTTATTTGTCAAAAACCGGTACTTCCCGAAGATCCGCTTGGTTTATCCTTTACTCCGGACAAAGTCAAGACATACAAGGATCTGCTTGCTGTACGTATGGTGTTGGAACCGTGGATGGCCGGCGAAGCAGCCAGGAACGCAACCGAAGAAGATATCAGAAAAATCTATGATCTCTGCGGAGAAGTAGAAAGACAGATCTTAGCCGGAGAAGAGCACATGGAAAAGGATAGGGAATTTCATACTGCTATAGCTGAGAGTACCAAAAATGAAGTGATTCCTGCAATCATTCCGCATATCATTAAATCTGTTAGCTTGTTTATCGAGATGACACATAACACGCTTGGAAATGAGACGATTGAAACGCACAGAGCGATTTGTGAGGCCATTGCAAGGCATGACAGTGCAGCGGCAGAAAATGCTATGAGGAATCATATCCGGTATAACGAAGAAGCAATCGGTATAAAACATTAAATTCTCTACGGAACAGTTTAACTCCTTTCTTTTCTGATGGAAGAGGAGTTTTTTTATTCTTTTCGGAAAGGAACATACCAGAAAACCAGTATATATCTTTGATAATAAGTGTGCGAAAGTGAAAAAATGTAACCGCTTACTTTCGGTGCTTGACATCTGTGACATAACATATATGATGGAATTGTAAACACAAAAGGGGAGATGTCATCACCCTCTAATCTCTGTAAATCATTCACACAATGTATAAATCAAACACTGAAGATGCGTACAGAAATTTAGAGCCTGTTGATCAATTGTGTGCTCGTTTGAAATTCTTTATAGACAAGCATAGAGGATTTAAAAAAGAATTGCTTCAGGATTATTTGAACCTTTTCATATTCATTGATAACGAGAAAAAAACTGATGGAGATCTCTATAAAGTAACTATTAAGCTGTTAAAGCTGATGTGTGAACAAGCGAAAAGTGGCTTAGATATCAACTAAGCCACCAACACTTTGCTTTAACGGTTCGTTTATAATTGACAGCGCTTACACTAAAGTCTATCATAGTATTGTCAGACGTCAGACGTCAGATGACAGATGGCGGACGTCAGATGTTATTTCGGAGAAAGAGAGGTTGGATGGATGGCTTTATTACAATTCACTTTTGAAAGTCAATATTTACACAACAACACGATGATTTCCGTGATTTTACCTGACAGACCACACAATGTTGATGCTGAGGATTTTTATACCAGCGGTAAGAAATACAGAGTTTTGTGGCTGCTTCACGGTACATACGGAGATCACTCTGACTGGGTCAGAAAGAGTATGATTGAAATCTATGCCCGTGAGAAGAACCTGATCTGTGTTATGCCCAGTGGTCTTAACGCGGACTATGAGAACTGGCCGGCGTTCGGCCTTGGCTTTGACATGGACTCTTTCCTGGTGAAAGAACTCATGCCGATGATCTACAACTGGTTCCCTGCTTCCTCAAAGAAAGAAGATAACTATATTGCCGGTCTTTCCATGGGCGGAAGAGGATGCCTCAAATATCTGCTGAAGTATCCGGAACTGTTTGCTTCAGGTGCTGTTCTCTCTGCTTCCCCGCGTCCGGTTGAAAACATTGACTGGGAAGGAACACAGCCGGGACAGTTCAGGCAAAGCATGGCAAATCTGAGATTCCGCAACCAGGTAGCCAACGCAGGCGGTAAGGAAGCATACCTGCGTGATTATGACTTCTTCAATAAAGTATTTGAGATGCACAAGGAAGGTACGCTGCCGAAGATGATCTTCGGATGCGGTGATAAAGATCCCGGATATGAAGCGTTCTGCTATTTCCGCGATAAATGCCGTGAAGAAGGTGTGCCGATCGAATTTGATGAGATGCCGGATTTAGGCCATGAATGGCGTTTCTGGGATCCGTTTATTCAGAAAGCTTTCAGATTCTGGGGCTTTGAGACAGACGAAGAAACAAAGAAACTTCTGTAGTCGCCTTAAAACTGATGAATCTGGGAACTATAAAAAAATAGGAGGAAAACATGAAAAAATTCTTATCATCATTGTCAGCGTTAGCACTTGCTGTTACGTTGACAGCATGCTCTGGCGGAGGCAGCGCAAGCACCCCTGCAGCGAGTGATGCACCTGTAAATGACGGACCGAAAGAAATCACCGTTACAACATCAAACAACGGTTGGGATCTTTCACCTTTCGGTGCTGACACCGGAACACGTTATGTCACCTGGAACAACATCTACGATGTGCTCTGTGCACGTGTTGAGTTCGGTGATGACGTGGACGATCTGGAGATGGATATCGCTAAAAGCGTTAAGATCTCCGATGATGGTCTGACAGCCGAAATCGAAATCTATGACTATGTCAAGGACAGCAAGGGTAATCCGATTACCGCTAAGGACGTAGAAGAATGCTATAACTATGCAATTACTCTTGGCGGACGTTCTACCTTTACTCTGGTAAACCAGTTCATGGAAAGCATCAAGGCTACTGGTGACTATACACTGACACTGAAACTGAAGAAGCTCTCTGCCGGTGCCATGGCTACCTGCCTTTCTGTAATTCCAATCTGTAACTGGGAATGGTTCAATAGTGCGGATGATGTCGAAAAGACAACAAATCCTGCTTGTACAGGTCCTTACTACATTGATGACATGGTTATGGACTCCTACATCACTTTGAAGAAGAGCGACTACTGGCAGACCGATGATTCCCTGAGAACATATATGGGCCATCAGCCGTTTGACACCATTTACTACAAGATGATGACAGAACCTTCCATGAGAACTGTCGCTCTTGAAAACAAGGAAGTAGACGCTGCGGATATCAGTGCTGCGGATATCAAGTTCTTCATGGATGATAACGGAAATCCTCTGGAAGGCTACAACATCATGCAGTATGCAGGCGGCGGATATAACGCTCTGATGTTCAACTGTGCTCCGAATTCCGGACCTCTGTGGAACAACAAGGAACTGAGACAGGCAATCTGCTATGCCATCGACAATAAGCAGGTAATGTACGGTGCTGACCAGACAGATGAAACAGCACACGTTCTGAAAGACTTCTGCGACAGCATTGCCGGTGACTATCTCACAAAGTGGGACAGCGAAGACTACTATGATTACAACTTGGATAAGGCAAAAGAACTCTTCGCACAGTCCGGATACAAACCTGGTGAACTGAAGCTGAGACTCCAGATCATCAATGGTGCAGCGATGAACTCTGCAGCAACAGTTATCCAGAATGAACTGGCAGCAATCGGTATTGATGTAGAAATTCTCCCGTATGACCTGGCTCTGTTCGCTACATACAAGATGGACTTCACACAGTGGGATCTGCTGATGGACTCCTATTCCACCAAGGGTTATCTGACCGACGGCTGGAACAGAATCGACCACGGCGACAGAAACGGTGTTGATGATCCTAAACTTCAGGAACTGTTTGAAAATGCAATGTACAACCATACAGACGCTGACCTGGATGCATTCCATCAGTATCTGAAGGAACAGGCTTATGCAATTGGTCTGTATGCACAGAACAGCTTCGAAGTTGCACAGGACAAGATCGTAGAAATGGATCGTGACGGACTTGGAAGAATCAACGTACCTGCATTCAAGATTGCGGATGATTACGCTACAGTCGTAGGCGCTAACTAATCAGCGATCTGAAGTGTTCTATAGGTATCAAACTACACAAGTAATGTGAATTGTGATAGTTACGCGCCCATCCGGGCGCGTAACTATTAAAACAACATACGACAGTAAAAAACATGAAAACTTTAATCAGAATACAGGAGGAGAATCATTCATGGGAAGATATGTAATGAAACGTATCCTGCAGATCATTCCTATCATTCTGATAGTATCGATACTTATCTTTGCTATCATGAGCCTGGTTCCCAGTGATCCGATCACCATTATCATGTCCCAGACCAGTGCTACTGCCGAGGAAATCGAGGCAGCACGTCAGGCGGCAGGGTATAATGATCCGTTCCTGATCCGGCTGGGCAATTACCTTCGTAAACTCTATCTCCACGGAGATATGGGAACTTCCTTCAAGACCGGATCCCCGGTAATGAAGGACCTGCTGAGCAGACTCCCTGTCACATTCCGTCTCGCTTTCGGAAGTATCTTTGTGGCTGTTATCATTGGTATCCCTCTGGGTGTTCTTTCTGCCGTACGTGCAGGAACACTGACAGACAGATTAACCATGTTCTTCACGCTGATGCTTAACTCCATGCCGAACTTCTGGCTGGCACTGATGCTGGTGCTTTTATTTGCGCTGAGATTGAAATTACTGCCGTCCAATGGTACCGGCGGGCTGGATCACTATATTCTGCCTGTCATAGCGAATTCTATCGGTGCGGTTGCAGGTATTGCCAGACAGACGCGTGCCAGTGTCCTGGAAGTCATCCGCTCGGACTTTGTTACCACTGCAAGATCTAAAGGTCTCAGTGAAAGAATTGTTATCTGGAAGCATGCTCTTCCGAACGGCTTGATTCCTGTAATTACCTCCTGCGGTACATTCTTCGGAAGATTACTGGGCGGTTCCATGGTTATTGAGATGACATTCTCGTTGCCGGGTGTTGGTTCCTATATGATCAACGGTATCAACAACAGAGACTATGACTGTGTACAGGGTGCAATGCTCTATATTGCGTTTATCTTTGCGGTAACCATGCTTGTTGTCGACTTGCTTTATGCGTTTATTGATCCTCGTATCAAAGCACAGTATGCAGCAGGAAGCGCAAAGAAGGCTAAGAAAGGGGCAACAGCATGAGTATACTGAAGAATAAATCTGCCGTTACGGAAGAATATCAGGAAAGCTTACAGCCGGGTTCCTTTAAGTATATCTGGAGACACTTGTCCCATGATAAAGGAGCCATTGCCGGTATGATTGCGATTGCTTTGATCCTGATCATCTGCTTCCTTTCCCCTTATATTTTCAAATATGATTTCGCTACCATTGACATGATTAATAAAAATGCCAAGCCGTCTGCCGAACACTGGTTCGGATGTGATGAACTAGGCAGAGATATCATGGTAAGAGTATTCTACGGAGCCAGATATACACTGAGTATCGGTGTGTTATCTACAGCGATTGCTGCTGTTATCGGTGTAGCCCTGGGTGCGATTGCCGGATACTTCGGCGGACGCTTTGATACCTTGCTGATGAGAGCACTGGATATTCTTCAGGCGTTCCCGCAGCTGGTGCTTGCAACACTGGTATCTGCCGTTCTTGGACCGGGATTAGATAAATGTATTATCGCTCTGGCCGTATCCGGAATTGCCGGTTATGCCAGAATGATGCGTGCAAATATCCTGAATGTCCGCGGTCAGGAATACATTGAAGCGGCGAAATCCATTGACTGTTCAACATCAAGAATCATTACTTCCCACGTTATACCAAACGCGATCTCACCGATCATCGTACAGGTATGTATGGGAATTGCTTCGTCCGGACTGAATGCATCAGCGCTCAGTTTCCTCGGACTGGGTGTACAGCCGCCGGAACCAGAATGGGGAGCTATGCTTTCTTCTGCCAGAAACTTGATCAGGCAGTACCCTCATATGGCAATCTTCCCCGGATTGTTTATTATGATCACCGTCGTCAGTCTCAATCTGATCGGAGACTCACTGCGCGACGCGTTGGATCCGAAACTTAGAGATTAGTAAAGGAGCAGACCATGACACAAGAAAAGAATGATGTAAAGCTTCTTGAAATCAAAGATCTGGAAGTAAGATACAGATCCGGCGGACGTAGTGTTCACGCGGTAAACGGTGTTTCCCTGTCTGTAGACAAGGGAGAGATCCTCGGACTTGTAGGAGAAACCGGCGCAGGAAAGACAACCATCGCAAAGTCAATTCTTCGTATTCTTCCGGACCACGCCACACAGAGTGTGAACGGTGAGATTCTCTTCGAAGGAGAAGACCTCTTAAAAGCGAAAAAGAACAGGATGACAGCGATCCGTGGTTATAAGATCTCCATGATCTTCCAGGATCCGATGACCGCCCTGAATCCGATCATGCCGGTAAACAAGCAGATTGCGGAAGATATCCAGTTACATATGGGTGTATCCAAGCGTGAAGCCATCGAACGTGCAAACCAGATGCTGGAAACTGTCGGTATCAGTGCAGACAGAGGCGGAGAGTATCCGCATCAGTTCTCAGGCGGTATGAAGCAGAGGGTGGTTATCGCCATGGCTCTTGCCTGTCGCCCGGATCTTCTGCTGGCAGATGAACCGACCACAGCTCTGGACGTTACGATCCAGGCGCAAGTACTGGAATTGATCGCAAATTTACAGAAAGAACTGAAGACAGCCATGATCCTGATCACACATGACCTGGGTGTTGTTGCCGGTGTGTGTGACAGAGTGGCAGTAGTATATGCGGGTGAAATCCTTGAAATCGGAACAAAAGAAGAAATCTTCGATTATCCGAAACACCCGTACACAAAAGGATTGTTCGGAGCGCTTCCGGACCTGAGTAAGAAGGTCAGAAGACTTTCGTCTATCGATGGACTTCCCCCGGATCCCACGAATCTTCCTCCGGGATGTCCGTTTGCGCCGCGTTGTGAAAAGGCGACTGATGAATGCCGGGAAGGAACGGTTGAATTAACTGAACTGAATCCGGATCACAGTGTCCGTTGTATCCATATTGATTAAGGAGACTTGCCATGAGTAATGCATTAATTGAAGTAAAAAACCTAAAGAAATACTTTAAGTCTCCTCGCGGGACCGTTCACGCAGTGGATAACGTCACGTTCAATATCGAAGAAGGAAAGACATTAGGACTGGTTGGAGAATCCGGCTGCGGTAAATCAACACTGGGACGTACCATTATCCATCTGCTTGAACCAACGGACGGCCAGATCTTCTATCGTGGTGAAGATGTTACACATCCGGATAAAGCGAAACTAAGCGAACTCCGGCATGAAATGCAGATCATTTTCCAGGATCCGTATTCTTCTCTGAATCCCCGGAAAACCATCAAGGAAACCATTGAAGAACCACTGATCCTGTCTAAGAAGTTCACGGCACCCGGTGCCCTGGAAGCGGAATCCACCAGGATCATGGACCTTGTAGGTATAGAGAAACGTCTGAGGATGTCTTATCCTCACGAGCTGGATGGCGGAAGACGTCAGCGTGTAGGTATTGCCAGAGCACTTGCGCTGAATCCGAAGCTTGTAGTTTGTGATGAGCCGGTATCTGCCCTGGACGTATCGATCCAGGCACAGATTCTTAACCTTTTGATGGACTTGCAGGATGAATACAAGCTGACCTATCTGTTTGTTACCCACAACCTATCTGTCGTAAGACATATCTCTCACAGTATTGTTGTTATGTATCTTGGACAGATCGTTGAGATGTGCCAGACTGATGAACTCTTTGAGAATCAGCTCCATCCGTACTCAAAGGCATTGTTATCTGCTGTACCCACAGTAGATATTCATAACCAGAAAGAACGTATCATCATGAAAGGTGAAATCACTTCACCAATCGATCCCAAACCGGAATGCCGCTTTGTTACGCGTTGTCCGTATGCGTCATCCGAGTGTTTACATGAGATCCCGCTCCGGGAGATCAAGCCTGGTCATTTCGTAGCATGTGACCGCTGCGAAGAAATCAATGGTTTGTAGAAATATAGTTCAGGAGGGTGATTATGATAAAACTGAGAGAAAACTGCAAATACGACTTAATGACTGTCACCAGTATGGGTGTAAGGATCACTCCTGTTGACCGCCAGCCGGTGCATGTCAGTAATACATACAAGATGTTCGCCACCAGTGCGGAAAGCAATGTGCTCAATATCTCTGCGTCGTTGGGACTTCGTACAAAAGTATTGACGAAATTCGTGGCGGATAATCCCATTGCTTCATTCATCAAGGCTGAACTGCGCCGCCGTAACATTGAATTTGAAGGTAAGGATATTCCTACAGGAAATCCCTGGGGATACCGTCATCAGTTCAATATTGCGGACAGCGGGTATGGTGTAAGAGCCGCCGTTGTCACCAATGACCGTGCCGGAGAAGTCGGACGCACCCTGAGTGCAGATGATTTTGATCTTGACCGTATTTTCGGTGAAGAAGGATGCCGGATCCTGCACCTGACCGGACTTGTGGCAGCGTTGAGCGAAGATGCCACAAAGTGCTGCCTGGAAGTTGTCAGAAAGGCAAAACAGTACGGTACAGTCATCAGTTTTGATATGAATTACCGGGCTAGTTTCTGGGAAGGCAGAGAAGAAGAACTCCGTAAGAGTTTCTCTGAGATTGCCAGTCTTGCGGATATTATGCTCGGAAATGAAGAAGACTTCCAGCTGGCTCTTGGTATTAAAGGACCGGAAGCCGGAGGAAAGGATATTGAGGCTAAGATTGACGGCTTCAAGGGAATGATCAAAAACGTCAAGGAAGCCTATCCCAATGCCCAGGTATTTGCGACAACACTTCGTGAAGCACTCAGCGCGAACAGAAATCTGTGGGGCGCATTGATGCTTGTCGGAGATGAGTGGTATTACGAACCTCAGAGAGAAATCGATATCCTTGACCGTATCGGCGGCGGTGACGGTTTTGCGGGTGGAGCTCTGTACGCGATCCTGCAGGGAATGTCACCGGAAAAGTGGGTTCAGTTTGGCTGGGCCTGCGGAGCTCTTGTACCGACAATGCTTGAAGATTATGCCTATCCTGTCAGTGAAAAGCAGGTTTGGAATATCTATGCAGGCAATGCAAGAGTGGTAAGATAAGGAGAACAAATATGGCCGCAACAAAAGTTTTGATTAACGGCAACATTCATACTGTGGATGCCTGTTTCCGCACCGTACACGCAATGGCAATCGAAGGGGATAAGATCCTCTATGCCGGTGACAATGAGAAAGCACTCAGTTTTGCCGGCAGTGATACGGTAGTTGAAGACCTGCAGGGTAAGACAGTTACTCCGGGCTTCATTGACAACCATGTACATGCGAAGAGTACAGGATATAACTACAGTCGTATGTCCTGTGAGAATCTTTCCAAGGAAGAGATCCTGGAAGGAATCGCCAAACTTGCAAGTGAAGCAGAACCCGGGGAATGGATCGTTACAGGTACAGGATGGGACAATGACTGGTGGGAAGACACAAGTTATCCTTCCATGGAAGAACTGGATGCGGTTTCTCCGAATAATCCGGTAATCTGTAACCGGAAAGCCGGCGGTGTAACCTGGATCAACAGTAAGGCTCTGGAAGCATTGGGTTACTCCGGAATCGATGATCCGGCGCTCGCTGAGGCAAGAATCACAAACCCGGACGGCAAACTTTCCACAGGATGCCTGGTGGGTTATATCCGCGGATTCTTCAATAATTCTGTAGGTACTTCCGAAAAGAATGATATTAAAGCCATGCAGGCTCTGCAGGACGGTTTCTTCGCAATGGGTCTGACTTCCTTTACCGAAGCCAGCCTGAACGGAGATGACCTGAAATTCATGGAAAAACTCTATGAAGATGGTACACTGACGATCCGTATGCACGCGGCAGTAGGCAACGCATTCGGTAACGATAATATTCGTCAGCAATCTTCTGTCGAGTATCTGAAGAAGTGTCCGATTGTAGGTGCTTATGGTGACAGGTTCAATGTCCGTACGATCAAGATGATGGCTGCCGGTACTTTCGGATCCAGAAATTCCTGCATGTATGAATCATTTACCGATAACCCGGGGAACTGCGGTACGCCGACAATGACAGATGAAGAACTGTATGAAGGAATCAAGTATGGTTCTGAACATGGTATGCAGGTGATGATCCACACGATTGGTGACTTGGATCTTGACCGTGTTATCGGTGCTTATGAAAAGGTGAATGAAGAAACTCCGATCAAGGAACTTCGTCATCGTATTGAGCATTTCCAGATCATCCGCGGCAATACTCCGGAAAGAGCGAAAGCACTCGGTATTATCCCGAGTGTACAGCCTCTGCATGGACCGAACAGCGCCAATATGGCAGAAAAGTGTCTGGGACCGTTCAGAGCTCCGTATTCTTATCCGATCGGACAGCTCGCAAAGCGTGTGGGAATGATTGCCGGCGGATCGGATTCACCGGTAGCTAACGCAGCTCCGCTTTCCGGAATTCACGCTGCAGTTACACGTAAGAACGATAATCTTCAG
Organism: Solobacterium sp.; assembly: GCA_017512555.1. Lineage (GTDB taxonomy): Bacteria > Bacillota_I > Bacilli_A > Erysipelotrichales > Erysipelotrichaceae > Bulleidia. The sequence goes on from JAFWFE010000100.1 coordinate 19,116, forward strand.
CCGGAGAATGGTTTCTATCCGGAACTTGGCGCCATGGACAGAGAATCTGCCCTCAAGTCATTCACAATCTGGGGTGCATACGCGCAGTTTGGTGAAGAACGTTACGGCTCATTGGAACCCGGAAAATACGCAGACTATGTCGTAATGGACAAAGATCTGCTTACGGTTGATGCAGATGATATTCTTAAGATTCAGGTGCTTGAGACCGTTCTGGGTGGCAAGACAGTATACAAAAAACAATAAGAATATAACAGAGGTAATAATATGAAAAAGGCTGATATGGGTCTGATCGGTCTTGCCGTAATGGGTGAGAATCTGGTCATGAACATGGAGTCCAAGGGATTTACTGTCGCTGTATATAACAGAACAGTGGACAAAGTAGATAACTTTATTGCGGGAAGGGCGAAAGGCAAGAACATTATCGGATGTCACAGCCTGGAAGATCTCATCGCAAATCTGGAAAAACCCAGAAAAGTATTCATGATGATCAAAGCAGGAAAACCGGTTGATGACATGATAGAAAGATTGATTCCTCTGATGGAGGAAGGAGATATCATTATCGACGGCGGTAACAGTCACTTCCCTGATACTATCCGCAGAACAGCGTATGTAGAGAGTAAAGGTCTTCTGTATATCGGTACAGGCGTTTCCGGCGGTGAGGAAGGAGCCTTAAAGGGGCCTTCCATGATGCCGGGCGGTTCTCCTGCAGCGTGGCCGTATGTAAAGCCGATCCTGCAGAGTATCTGTGCGAAGGTGGAAGACGGATCACCTTGCTGTGACTGGGTAGGCGAGAACGGTGCAGGCCATTTCGTAAAGATGGTTCACAACGGTATTGAGTACGGTGATATGCAGCTGATCTGTGAAGCTTACCAGCTGATGCGTGATGGTCTTGGCTTAAGCAATGAAGAGATGTGCAATATATTCTCTGACTGGAACAAGACTGAATTGGATTCTTATCTGATTGAAATCACTGCCGATATTCTTGCGTATAAGGATGAAAAGGGTGAAAGCACCGTAGATTATATCCTTGATACCGCAGGACAGAAAGGTACCGGTAAGTGGACAGCAATTGCGTCATTGGACGAAGGTGTACCTCTCACTCTGATTGGTGAAGCGGTATATGCCCGCTGCCTGTCCGCTATGAAAGATGAAAGAGTCAAGGCATCTGGTACATATCCGAAAACCATTCCGGGATTTGACGGAGATAAGGCAGCCTTCATTGAAGATCTGCGTAAAGCACTTTATGCAAGTAAGATCATCTCCTATGCTCAGGGATATATGCTAATGCGTGATGCGGCCAAGGAATATGGCTGGAACCTCAATTACGGCGGAATCGCCCTGATGTGGAGAGGCGGCTGTATCATCCGCAGTGTTTTCCTCGGCAAAATCAAGGAGGCATATGATAAGGATCCCGCACTCAGTAATCTCCTGATGGATGATTACTTCTCTTCCGTAATCAAAGAACTGGTTCCTTCCTGGAGAAAAATTGCGTCTTATGCAGTATTGTCAGGTATTCCGATGCCTGCAATGACATCTGCTCTGGAGTGGTTTGACGGCTTTACTACAGCATCATTACCTACAAATCTTCTGCAGGGACAGAGAGACTACTTCGGTGCGCATACTTATGAACGTATAGATGCTCCAAGAGGAGAATACTTCCATACAAACTGGACCGGACGTGGTGGTAATACTTCTGCCAGTACGTATGACGTCTAGGGAATAACCTTGGCGGAATACGGTATCCGTAAAGAATAATTATGCCGCTGTCCTGTCATAAACGGATAGCGGCATATCTATAGGTGAATGATAGAAAGGATTAGCTTATGAGAACTTTTGAGCCCTTTATTCCAAAAACTCTGGAATATGTGAATACAGTAAATGGTAAACTTCGCGGTTTCCGTCTGAAAGGCATCTATAACTTCCTGGGTATACAGTACGGGGAAGTGAAGAGATGGGAAGCCGCAACACCGGTCAAACCATGGAAAGGTATCAAAAATGCGGTACAGTTTGGTAACCGGATGTTCCCGGGAGCTCCAGCGCCTGGAGGTGTTCCGCTGTTTACTCCCTGGGATTCTGACGGAGTAGCCCATGAAGCGTATGGATACGCAGAAGATGCTCTGAATCTGAATATATGGACATCTTCCCTGGATTCAAAAGCGAAAAAACCTGTTATGGTATGGATCCACGGCGGCGGATATTCCACAGGTTCTGCCATGGAAATGCAGTGTCATCACGGTGCCAGACTGGCTGAGTTCGGTGATGTTGTTGTCGTCAGTATCAACCATCGTCTGAATGTCTTTGGTTTCCTGGATATGTCACGTTTTGGCGAGAAATACGCAAACTCCGTAAATGCAGGTATTGAAGATCTCGTTCTGGCTCTGCAGTGGATCCATGACAACATTTCGGCATTCGGCGGTGATCCGGGGAATGTCCTGATCTTCGGTCAGTCCGGCGGCGGAGGAAAAGTTTGCACACTGCTTCAGACACCTGCGGCTGCGGGTCTTTTCCACAAAGCGGTAATTATGTCCGGAGTAGGCTCAGGTATGAGAGAACATGATGTGTCCAGGGAAATTGTGGATGCGTTGCTTGAGCGGTTCCACACGGATAGTATTGAACCTTTGCTGGAACTGACACCGGAAGATCTGCTCGATGCAGTGAATGAGATCGGTATGGAACTGGAAGCGAAAAAAGGAGAGAAAAAGACCGGTCCTGTTGGTCCGGGGTATATCTCCTGGGGTCCTGTAGCGAATGGCTGGTATGTCGGTGATATCCGGGAAGTCGGAATTCTGGAGAGTTCCAAAAATATCCCGGTCATGATCGGTTCCACAATTTCTGAATTCCCGCTGATGCGTGTCTTTAACAAGCATAATTACACGGAAGAACAGCAGATGGATATTCTCAGGGAATGCTTCCCGGATCAAGATGTAGATCATCTGGCTGAATTATTCCGCAAAGCTTATCCGGATAAGTGTCTTACTGATGCAATCGAGATTGGCGGACGTATGGATTTCCGCGAAGGTACATACCAGTACCTGGATGTTCGTGCGAAGGAAGCTACTGCACCGACGTATAACTATCTCTTCACGCATGACTTCCCGCAGAACGGCGGACGCGGCGCATGGCATTGTGCGGATCTTGCGGTAGTCTTCCGTAATGCGGAGGACTATCCGGAGAACTTCTATACTGGATTGCTGGATGGGCTGCAGGATGCGATCTGTGCCTCATGGACATATTTTGCCCACAACAGTGATCCGAATAACCCGTATCTCGGATGTGAATGGCCGGCATATACTGCGGAACAGAATACTACCATGTTGTTCCAGAATCCTTGCGAAGTCCGTGTTAATTTCGACCGTGAACTTGTGATGTACCGCAACCGGATGGATCTGAAGATCACAGATAAATATACGAAATTTACACAGGTTGTGAACTGATCTCAAACAGGTAAATCAAAGTGATCAAGAGACGGATATCAGTAAAACTGACAGCCGTCTTTTGTTTTCCAAAGTACAGAGACCACAGATAACTGGTGCTATGATGTATAAAATCTAAGTATAATTACTGTAGTACAACATAGCTTCAAAACAACAGGAGAATGATATGAAAGACAAAAAGTTTGCAACGTTTTCAGTACCGCTTGGCTTATTGGATTACGTCAATCCGGTACTGTATACCGTAACCATGGTCACTGTGATCCGGAATACATACGAGATCATGGATAAGCCGTACAATACCATTCTGTTGATTGGCGCAATTATCTCCATTTTCTTCGGACTGATTATTCCCACCGGGAAAGTACTGGTAGGCCTGGGTGTAATCAAATTCGTTATGCCTGTCAGTCTGGTCTTCTGTGTAAACACCGGTATCCTGATCTCAGGGCTTATGTTATTCCGGCAAGTGATGCGTCTAGGCAATGTTGTGCTGATGATCCTTACAGCTCTGATCGTTGTCTTGCTGGGAATGTTGTACACAAAGAGTAAGAAGATCAATACGATTGCTGTATTGACCGGAGCGGCTGGATATCTGCTGATCTATACCTCTCTGATTACGTTATCTGTACAGAAGGGTAAGATGATTCCGGTTATGTTGTATGCCCTGGCAATTCTGTTGTTTATCATGTTGTGCGGAATCGGAATCAAGGCTGACTTGAAAGATCCCAAAGTTCATTGGGTCATCGAAATATCCAACGTATTATGTCAGTTGTTTGTTGCAGTCGCAACGGTAGTGCTGTTTGCCGGATAAGGAATTCTTATGGAGATATTTTACACGAGTGAAAGATGTGAATGGAGAAGATATCTCGAAGATCATTTTGAGACTTCAAAAGAGATCTGGTTTGTTTTTCCGGTGAAGAGATCCAAGGAGAAAAGTCTTTCCTATAATGATGCAGTAGAGGAAGCTCTCTGTTTCGGGTGGATCGACAGTACGATCAAATACATAGATGATAATCACCGGGCACAGCGTTTCACTCCCAGAAGAAAAGGAAGTCCATATTCCCAGCCGAATATTGAACGACTGATCTGGCTGGATGCGCAAGGTTTGATCCATCCTGAAGTGAGAGAAAGTATTCTGCCGGTGATTCAGAAACCATTTGTGTTTCCTTCTGACATTATCGATATACTGAAACAGGATGATGTTGTCTGGGAGAATTACCAGCAATTTTCTGAACCATACAAACGTATAAGAATCGCATACATTGAGGCAGCCAGAAAACGTCCCGAAGAATTTCAGAAGCGGCTGAATAGTTTTTTGGAAAAAACACGCAGGAATAAACTGATCCGGGGATACGGCGGAATCGATAAATATTATCAGTGAGGATAAGAAGATGAGCAAGTATGATTCTTTGTGGGAATATATACAGAAAGACGGCAGTACACCCCTGAAACTGACATTTGAGGAGATTCAAAAGATTGCGGGAATTCCCATTGACCATTCTTTTCTGAACTACAAGAAAGGACTCATGGAATATGGTTATCAGGTTGGAAAAATATCCCTGAAGGAACAGACAGTAATCTTCCATAAGATTCGCTGAGAATAGTGAATCGTTCTAAACCATAGAGAAACAGAAGAAACGTGAGGGAAACCCACAGTAAATAGATAGAGATACCGGGATTTGTCCGGTGTCTTTTTCTGTTCTGTATTTCGTTATAGAATAGTAGTGATGTTTTAAGTGCGTATCAGAGATCTCTGTCATCGATATGAGGATACGTGGGAAAGGACAGACAATGAGACATAGGGTTAAACGAATACAGTCAGTATTCCTGTTACTTATCGTGTTTCTTTTCATGGTAACAGGATGTACAAAAAAACCATCAGAACCGGCAAATAACGATCCCAAGGCAGAAGATTACTCAATCCAGCATGAACCGGAATTCGGCGGTGTATATATTGAAATCACCATTGATGACTTTAACAAGCTCGGGTTTGTCTATGGTGACAGTGTAAAGGTTGTCTTTTCCAACGGCTATACATTGGAGGATATTCCTTATTACAACGGGTACTATGTCGATGCGGGAGATCCGTTACTGATTGCTTATCCCGGTTATGATTACATCAAGGCTGCCATCAATTACGGAGAAGATCTCTGGGATAAAGGGAATCTCTACGCAAGTCTGGATGGGGATACGGATAATCATGAGAGTAATCTGTTCCTGACTGCCGGTCTGGATGAACATTGTACCGCAAGTGTCTACCTGAATGAACACGGGAAGTACGCAGATGTGCAGGCAGCGAGGGATATTCACTATTCCGATGACCGTAATAAGTTTGACAGTGATGTGATCTTTGCGAACTTCCGGAATATCCGCGTCGGAAATATCCGTGAAGGTATCTTGTACCGATCCGCATCACCTTGTGATAACCAGCATAATCGTGCCTCATACGTTGATACGCTGATCTCGGAGGCAGGAGTAAACTGTATCCTGAATCTGTCGGATAACGATGTGAAGATTGAACGGTATATCGGGATGGAGGACTTTAACTCACCGTATTTCCTGTCATTGTACGAAGCAGGAAATGTCATTCCTCTGGCGATGAATATGAACTTCACTTCGGAAGAATTTACCGCCAAAATCGCGCAGGGATTTACGGAGATGGCGGAGAAAGAAGGTCCGTATCTTGTACACTGTACGGAAGGCAAGGATCGTACCGGTTTTGTATGTATGTTGATGGAAGCGCTGGCCGGCGCAGAATACCAGGAAATCGTTGATGACTACATGATCACATATGACAACTACTACAAGATCACGGAGACTTCTGATAAACCGAAGTATGACACGATCCTGGAGAAAAATCTGATTGCGATGTTATATACAGTAACCGGAGACAAGAGTATTGATCTGAAGACCGCAGACCTTTCGATGTATGCACGGAATTACCTGAAAAATGCCGGGATGAGTGATGTGCAGATCGATGCACTGTTGAAACGTATCTGCAGGTAAATTGGCAATGAACTATGAATATGACGCAGTTCTCTGCGAGATGGAGGATAACGGCGGCGCCTATGTTGTCTTTCCCTGGAATATACGTAAGGAATTCGGGAAAGGACGTGTAAGAGTACATGCGGAATTTGACGGGATTCCCTATGAAGGAAGTATCGTGAATATGGGACTGAAGAATGAAGATGGATCGATCTGCTATATCATCGGTGTTCTGAAAGAGATCCGCAGGAAACTGAATAAACATGACGGAGACATGATTCATGTATACATTGAGGTGAAATTATGACAATACAGGAGTATATCAACAGTCAGGAAGAAACGAAACAACCCCGTCTTCAGGCAATCTACGATACGATTCGTACAACGATCCCAGAAGCGGAAGAACGTATTTCGTGGGGTATGCCTACGTTTTGGAAGGGCAGGAATATCATTCATTTCGCAACTGCGAAGAAACATATCGGCCTGTATCCCGGTAATGAAGCTGTTGAGGAATTTGCGGAAAAACTGAAAGAATATAAAACCAGTAAAGGCGCCATCCAGCTGCCGGACAACCGGGAACTGCCGCTTTCCCTGATTGCGGAGATTTCCCGCTGGTGTTACGAAAACAATAAGAAATAGAAAACTACAGTAAAACACAAAGAAGGTACAACTATGGACGAAGTATTAAATCAAGAACTAATGATAAGTGTCCCCGAAGGATTCCACGTGATGAGTGAGGAAGAACTTAGTAAACTGAATCACTACGGACAGATCCCCAACTGGTGTGTATCTGATCCGGGCAGGCATATCGTCCTGTCGGTATCTTGGAAGAAAAGTGGTTTTGCGTCACTTCTGTTGAATACTGCGGAAGTCGCAAAGAAGATGGAAGGGGAAATTCACCGCTTACTGGCATCATACGGTTACACACTAAAGGAATTTATTTCTGAAGACATCGGCGGTATATCCGCAGATGGTTTCCGGTATTCCTACACAGCACAGAATGTCCCGATGATTGGTGAATCCTTGTCTGTCAAGAAGGGAAAAGTATTCTACTACATCCATGCTTATCTTCGTGAAGAACTGCAGGAAGAGAGTCTGCGGACATTGGAAGAGATCTTCCGTACATGTCACTGGCAGTAAACACAGGAGGAACAGAAGATGATTATCCTGGAAGGAATGGTCATGTGTTTCTGGCTGTTACTGATCTGTGTCACAGGCATAGCCAACGGTCCGGTCGGACTGGTGATCTTCTACGAACAAGATGTACAGGACAGAGTCGTTGAACTTGGATTGACTACAAAAGAAAAGATACGCAGTACCATGATACTGGCTTCCCTGGCATTATTTCTTCCGTTATTTACGGTGGTACCTTACATGGTCTATGGCCTGAATGAGGCGCGTGGATTCAGAGAAGGATTTCTGCAGATGACGAGTATCCTTTTGATCATGGGATTATTTGACCGGTTATTCATCGACTGGTACTGGGTGGAACACACCAAAGCCTGGATCATTCCCGGTACGGAAGACCTGAGGCCATACATACCCTTGAAGACAAAGATCGGAAAATGGGCAGGCACACTGATCGGATTCCCGTTACTTGCCGCAATCCTGGCAGGAATCGTACATCTGGTTTTTAAACTGTGATTCTGAATATAGGCTTTGTTGTACAATATTACTGGTATTCCAACATATTCATGATATTCGGAGAAAGAAATGAGTGACAGGAAGAGAATAGTATTACCGTTTATTCAGGCTATGCCTGTGATTTTTAAGTATCAGTTCTTTACCAAACTGCTGATCAGCACATGGCTGTTTCTAATGGGCAGGGTGTTCCGCCTTCTTCTGAATAGTACCGGAAGAGTCGCAGTCACTTCTGGTGATTTCGTTTTCCTGTTTGGACATTGGCAGGGAATACTGATTATTCTCTGCGCGATCTTTTCGCTGTTTGTCTATGTCGCTCTGGATCTGAATACAAAAACGATTCTCAGCCGTAATCTGCTTATCGGAGAAAATGTCTCCGTATGGGAATGCATCAAGGAAGCTCTTGGCTCAATCAAGAGACTTCTGAGTATTCAGGGAGTCGGTGTGATCCTGTATATTGCGCTGATCGCTCCGGTTATCGGTGTGGGATTGTCGATTTCACTGACCAAGGGACTTTACATTCCGACATTTATTTCGTCTGTGATTGCCGGTACACCGCTGTATATGATTGCGGCTGTGTTTGCTGTGCTGGTATTCATGTCTGTAGGTATTGCGAATCTGTTTATCCTGCACGGGATCACTCTGGATAAGTTGCCTGTAAAAGAAGCGGGGAAACAATCAAAACAATTAATCCGTAAGAACTGGAAAGACTATCTGAAACAGAATATCCTGTTCTTTCTGGCTATGCTTGCTTTTCTGATAATGGTAGTTCTTGTTGTATTGGTGATTCCGCTCGCACTGGTTCAGATCCTTCCTCTTCCTGATGGAATAAAGAGAATGTTGCTGGTATTGGTGATGAATGCCGGTGTTCTGCTATCTTTGCTGGTAGATCTGTTTGCCACACCGCTGTATATTATGAAGATGACACAGTTGTACTATGCCTATAAGGATGGAACAGAACTGAACTATACGGCACAGGTCAGAAAGATACATTCCTATGATAAGTACAGCATCCTGATCGGTGTAATCGCGGTTGTTGCGGTGTCTGTGGTGATGGATCAACATTTTGACAGTATTTTCCCACAGGGGAGTGATGTGAAGATCATTGCCCACCGGGGCGGAGGTGTTGAAGCTGCGGAGAATACAATCGCCGGTCTTGAGACAGCGTACCGTGCCGGAGCGTATGGGAGTGAGATCGATATCCAGAGAACCAGGGATGGATACTATATCCTGAATCATGATAATAATTTCAAACGTGTGGCAGGAGAGAACAGAAAACCGGAAGAGATGACTTTGGAAGAAATAAGAAAGTTATCTGTTGACGGAGAACCGGTTCCTACCTATGAAGAAGTTCTTGTTGCAAGTAAGGGTAAACTCATCTTATTTACGGAACTGAAAGGGGATACGGCAGACCGGAAGATGGCAGATGACGCCGTCAGGATGATTAAGGAATATGACATGGTGGATTCCTGTGTCTTGATCTCTTTAAAATACGATCTGATTGATTATATTGAGAAAACATATCCGGACATCCAGACAGGCTTTCTGACTTTTGCATCCTTTGGAGATACACCCTTGCTGAACTGTGACTATATCGGACTTGAAGAAGAATCCGCAACAGCATCCGCCATCTCTGCAATCCATGATCAGAATAAGAAGGTATTGATCTGGACATCCAATGAAGCCAGGTCACAGAGACACTTTCTCTGTTCACGGGCAGACGCATTGATTACCGATAATATCACACAGGCTGCAGGGATATTAGAAGAAATAAAAAACCGGTCTGATCTGCAGAGGATGACGGATAAGATCAGAGATATTCTGAGCTGATTCATCACAGGCAATCAGATGGATATCAGGCAGGAGACAGATATGGACCATTGGGAGAGAATGAACAAAGAGATCGCATACATTTCTGATGATACGATTATGGCGGAACAGGCAAAGTGCCGGAAGAAACTGCAGGTACTGAATTTCTGCAATCGCTGGGATTATGATCTGATCAGAAAACTGGTGAAAGACCTGATCAATGCGCAGGGTGACGCATTTATCAATCCTCCGTTTTATTGTGACTACGGGAACCGTATCCATGTAGGAAAGAACTTCTACGCAAACTATAACTGCACCATCATCGATACCGGGGAAGTAACGATCGGTGATAACTGTAAGCTTGCGCCGAATGTTGCCATCTATACTGCCGGACATCCCATCTATCCGGATACACGGAATACAACTTATGAATTCGGCAAGGCAATCACGATCGGAGATAATGTCTGGATCGGCGGGAATACCGTGGTATGTCCAGGTGTGCATATCGGTAATAATGTGGTGATCGGTGCGGGAAGTGTTGTCACCAGGGATATACCGGACTGGGTCGTCGCGGCCGGGAATCCCTGCCGGGTAATCCGAAAGATCACGGATCAGGACCGCCGTAAATTATACAAAGATGAAGATATCGATGATGAAGCCTGGCATGAGATCTGTGAGAAAAACGGATGGCAGGAATAACGCGGAGGTAAGCGATGAAGAGAGTAATCGTCAGATCGGTATATGACGCTTTTGACTATGTGATGTCTCACTATTATCCGGCAGGTCTGGAAGAGTTTGCGGAAGCGACAGACACATACGCAGTGATCTCCATTCAGGATACCCATACCCAGGGTTTCGGTATCCGTTTTACAGAGAATCAGTTCTGTCTGGGTGTACTGACCCTGTACTTTGACGATACGATCCGGGAAGTCGAAAACGCCGTCCTGTTTTCCGAAGAACAGGCCAGGGAAATCATTGAATTTATCCTGTCACACAAGAATGCCGAAACACTCCTGATCCATTGTTACGGAGGACAATCACGCTCCAAGGCTGTCGGCGCTTTTGCGGTAAAGATGCTGGGAGGAGATAACCACAGATACTTTGAAGAAAACAACCCCAATATGCATGTCTACGAAACCCTGATCCATGTCTGGGACAAGGAGTATGCCAACCTGTAATATCCGGAATTTGTTATAATAAAAACAGAATTATTGAGGACAGAATAATGAACTATCTGATACTGGTTTTGTACTTGTTTGTAAGTATCCTGCATCTGATCGCCAGTTTTCACGATGACTCCAAACGGAGGGCGAAGACTAAACCCTTTCTGCTGATTCTGCTGTTACTGTTTTATCTCGTATCTACGGATGATATATCCATACCGCTGGCACTTGCGTTATTTGCCAGCTGGCTTGGAGATGTCTTGTTAATACCCAAAGGTCATCACTGGTTTATTGCCGGAGGGATTGCCTTTATCTTCAGTCATCTGTTCTTTATCATGGTCTATCTTACACGAGTGGATCTGAACCGGATTCCCTGGATGATTGTGATCCCTGTGGGGGTCCTGTACTACGGCATCGCACTGTGCATTATCCTGGCTGTACAGAAGACCACACCAAAACAGATGGTCGCACCGATGTACTTTTATCTCCTATGCAACAGTACGATGAATGTATTTGCGTTGATGCAGTGGTTATTCACAAAGAGTACAGGGGCACAGATTGCGTATATCGGGGCGTTATTGTTCTATATTTCCGACTGTACACTGTTTCTGGTACGTTATTACAAACATCCGGAAATTATCTATAAAAAGCACTTTACGGTCATGTTGACGTATCTTTTGGGGGAATTGCTGATCGTAATCGGTGTACTGATGCTCAAAGGATGAGAGGAGAGAATCATGAAGTATTTATTTGTTGTTAATCCTAAAGCAGGAGAAACGGACAGTGAGGGAAAGATCCGTTATGAGATATCCTTACTTCCGGAAAAAGAAGACTGTGAAGTCTATGTAACCAAAGGTGTAGGAGATTCCATCTCCTATGTCCGTGCCTGGTGTGAAAAGAATGCGCCGGAAGAGGTACGCGTCATTGCCTGCGGAGGTGACGGTACGATCAATGAGGTGTTCAACGGTGCTGTGGGGCATCCCAACGCCAGTGTTACCTGCTATCCGTGCGGAAGCGGGAATGACTTTGTGAAGTCCTTCGGTGGTGCAGAGAAGTTCCTGAATATTCCTTCGCTGATTCATGCTCCTGTACAGAAACTGGATCTGATGAAGGTCGGTGACCGCTACAGCGATAATGTGATCAATTTCGGCTTTGATACAACTGTCGCAATTACAGTCAATCAAGACCGAGACAAGTACGGACACGGCAGTAAGAATTCCTATACTAAAGGTATTCTCAAGGCACTGATTACCAGTATGAAAAACGAGTTTACCGTAATCGTAGATGATGTATTGCTGAATGTTGACGGCAAGGCGATGTTATGTACATTGGCGAACGGGCAGTACGTCGGCGGGTCTTTCCGCTGTGCGCCTAAAGCTTCCACCGATGACGGACTCATCGAGGTGTGTATCGTCAAACCGATCTCCCAGTTCAAGGTTGTTAATATGATCAATGCGTATACCAAGGGTGAACATCTGGATAAACCTTCATTCAAGAATATTATTCTGTACAAACAGGCCAAGAAAGTAGAAGTCATCGCTCCGGAAGGATTTGCGTATTCTCTTGACGGAGAAATCATATACCAGAATCATTTCACGGTAGAGATTGTCCCGGGAGCGTTGGACCTGGCGGTTCCAGAATAGGGAAAACTTGTGCGGAATCCGTTGAATTCGCTAAAATAGATACAGAATTGAGGTGTATTTATGGCAAAGAAAATGCTTAAGTTTATTGAAGAAAGTCCTACGGCTTTTCAGGCAGTAGAAAACATCCGTGATCTTCTGGTTAAAGAAGGCTTTGAAGTACTGCAGGAGAATCAGCCGTATACCGTGAAGAAGGGCGGTAAATATGTCATTACCCGTAATGGTACATCCGTACTTGCGTTTAAGATCGGTACGGATCTCAGTGATCCTTCCATTATGATGGCAACCAGTCATACCGACTGCCCAAGCTTTAAGATCAAACCTAACGGGGTAATTTCTTCGGAACATTACGCAAAACTGAATACGGAAGTCTACGGAGGCGCATTGTTTACACCGTGGCTGGACAGACCGTTATCCATTGCCGGCAGAGTGATTGTCAAAGAAGACGGCAGGATCTGTTCAAAGCCGTTTAACCTGAAGAAGAACTTCTGTGTGATTCCTTCTGTGGCTCCGCATATGAACAGGGAAGCGAATAACGGGTATAAGATGAATCCGCAGATCGATTTATTACCCCTGGTCGCTTCCTCTAAGGATTTCTCCCTGAAGAAGTATATCGCGTCCGAGCTGGGAATAACGGAAGAAGAATTACTGAACTACGATCTCTACCTGTATCCGAGAGGTGAAGGATTTATCTTCGGCCCGGAAGGGGAATATCTGTGCAGTCATCATCTGGATAACCTGGAATGTGCGTATACATCCCTGATGGCTTTCATCCAGGGTTATAACGAGAAGAATATCAATGTTTACGCGTCTTTTGACAACGAAGAAGTAGGATCTCTGACCAGACAGGGTGCTGCGTCTGATTTCCTGAACGTGAATATCGACAGGATCTGTCAGGCACTTGGTCTGAATATGCTGGATGTCCTGGGAAATTCCATGTCTCTGAGTTGTGATAACGCGCACGCCTCACATCCGAATCATCCGGAAAACGATGACCCGACCAACCATACCTATATGAACAAGGGTATCGTGATCAAGTATAATGCCAACCAGTCGTATACTTCCGACGGATTGTCTTCTGCGATCTTTGCGTCATTACTGGAGAAAGAAGAAATCCCGTATCAGTATTTCACGAATCGTTCCGATAAACGCGGAGGAGGCACACTGGGTAATATCTCCAACGGACAGGTATCGGTATTATCCGTGGATATCGGTCTGCCTCAGCTGGCAATGCATTCTCCTCTGGAGACAGCAGGTGTACAGGACGTAGATACCATGATCCGTGGTATTACCGCTTTCTACAACACACATCTTCATCTTACTGAAGACGGCAGTTATGAGGTAGAAACAGACTGAAAGAATCAGGAGAATCATTATGCAGGGATTTAAAGAAAAAGGAAGAGTCAACACACAGGATACGGCAGCAATCGCAGTCGAAACAGCGATCCGGTACAACACGGATATTGTGGCAGCCTCCAACACAGGCTATACCATTGACGCACTTCTGGAAGAGAAAAAGAAACAGAAGTATACCGGTACGATCATTCATGTGACACATGCGCAGGGATTTGTGAAGAAAGATGAAAATGAACTCAGTGAGGAAAAACGTCAGGAATTGCTGGAACAGGGAGTAAAGGTCGTTACTTCCGGACATGCGCTGAGCGGTACGGAACGTGGAATCAGTTCTGTGTTCAAAGGCGCATATCCGGTGGAAATTATGGCGCATACATTGCGGATGTTCGGGGCTGGTGTAAAAGTATGCGTAGAGTGTGCTTTGATGGCAGCGGATAACGGCGCAGTCTCTGTCAGCCGTCCGGTTGTCTGTGTCGGCGGAACCGGCGGTGGTGCAGATACGGTATGTGTGATTACACCGTCTTATTCCGCAAAGGTATTTGAACTGAAGATCAATGAAATCGTCTGTAAGCCTTTATTGATTGAAGGATAGCGTTTGAAGGATAGCGGTACGCTATCCTTTCATCATAGAGAAAAGGAGTAGATTATGAAAACGGAACACATTCAAAAGATTATTGATGACCTGGGACATATCCGTGTCAGCGCAACGAAAGAAGAAAAATATACGGCAGAGTATCTGGCAGAAGAATGCCGTGCCATGGGACTGGAAGCCAGGGTAGAAACCTTTGAAGTACCTGTCACAACGATCCATGAAGCACATCTTTACGCAGATGGGAAAGAAGTTCCCTGCCGTGGTTATGAACTGTGCGGCAGCGGTTCTGTGGAAGCACCCCTGGTATATCTTCCGGCTGTAGACGCGGCAGGTCTGACCAAGGTCAAGGATAAGATTGTACTCATTGATACCACAGTTACCTACTTTGCGTACCATGATCTTCTGGATCACGGGGCAGTGGGTATTATTACCTATGACGGTGATGTGAAATACCAGGATCATGATATTGATCTGCGTGAACTCCGTGACTATGTGTGTAACGGACGCAAGGTATTGTGCGTGAACATCAATGCCAAGGACGCCGTGGAACTGGTGAAAGTTCTTCCGGTGATCCGTATTGAGATCTCCCAGACAGAAGGAAAAGGATATTCCTACAATACCATCGCGGAGATTCCCGGAGAGACCGATCAGTGGATCGCTGTTTCAGCACACCTGGATTCCCGCCCGACAGCACCCGGTGTCTACGACAATCTGACCGGATGTATCGGTGTATTGAGTATTCTGGAGAAACTGAAGGAAAGCGCTCCTAACCGTTATGGTATACGTGCTTGTTTTGTGGGTAGTGAAGAAAGAGGTCTGCTGGGATCGAAGGCATATGTCAGAGATCATGCGGATAAACTGGATAAGATCATCTTCAATGTCAATATCGATATGATCGGCGCAATCATGGGCAGACTGATGTGTGCCTGCAGTTGTGAAGACGCGATGATCGGTTATATCCGGAATTACGCGAATGATGTCGGTGTCAGTATCCAGGTTATGCCCAGAGCCATATCCAGTGACAGTTCGGCATTTGCGGATAATGGTGTACCTGCGCTGTCGTTCGGAAAGATGGCTCCGCGGTCACAGGCAGTGATTCACAGCCGTTACGATGACGGAAGTACAGTATCCGCAAAACAAATCAAGGAAGATGCGGAATTCATTTCCTCTGTTGTAAAAAAACTGGCCAATGCCGTGGTATTCCCGGTACGCAGAGTGATCCCGGACAAGATCAAGAAACAGCTGGATGAATACTTCTCCAGAAAACGGAAAGAGGAGTAATATGCCGTTTGTGAATCTCGAAGATATCGTCAACGCGATCTACGAAGTACAGAGTGATACCCAGATCTATTACTACATCCCGGGTGAACGTCTGGTCTATGTCAAAAACGAAGTCTGTAATGATCCGGAGTTTCCCCGTACATTTGACGTGGAGGATTATGCCGGTGATCTGATTGCCTTACCGGATCAGTATGAACGTCAGGATTACCGTATGATGCAGGATTTCATCGATGAGAAAGCGGATGACCAAGCCGCAGACTGGCTGACAAACGCAATACGCGGGAAAGGCGCATTCCACCGGTTTAAGGTTACTCTGGAACGTTTTGATTTACTGGATGACTGGTATGACTACCAGGAAAGAAGATACCGTGAACTGGCGGTATCCTGGTGTGAAGAGTATGGTCTGGAGTATGATACATCCTTTGTGATCAAGGACGAGGAAGAAGATGAAGAAATTGTCATGCCGGGGAATAAGGTACCTGCGCATATCCTCGCAATCGGCCGGAACAATGTCCAGAATCTGGTGTTTATGCGTACAGCGTACAGCGAAGAACTACATCGTCTGAATCCGGATATTCTTGTGGTTGATGAAGAAGACAGTATGGATCTTCTGGAAACGTATCTGGATGATAACGCGCAGATCTATGCAGTCAGTGATCACGGCTTGTTTACGGGGTATATCGTTTGTAAGGAAGAAAAAGAAAACGTGGAGATCCTTGAACTCTATGTCCGCAAAGAATACCGGCGTAAGGGTCTGGGAAGTATGCTGCTGAAGAAAGCAGAAGAACTGGGTACGATCTATCCGCGTGTATTCCCTGCGCATGATGTAATGCTGGCATTCCTGAAAGCAAACGGATATACCACACTTCGAAACATTGAGTTAAGCAAACCGGAACAACCCTCAGACAAACAACCCGCATATAAAATCGGCAAACAGGAGTTTACGGATTGACGAAAGGAAGAAGTATATGTTGTATCAGAAACTGGGAAAAACGGATATTGAAGTCAGCCGGATTGCTTTCGGCGCATGGGGGATCGGCGGAGGAAATGTCTGGAGTGATCTTACCGTGGACGCGGCACATGTTGGTGAATTGCTGGACCAGGCATCCGACCTGGGAATCAACTATGTGGATACAGCTCCGGTATACGGGATAGGCACAAGTGAGAAGATCCTTGGCAAGGCTCTGAAAGGACGCAGGGAACGCTTTATCGTACAGACGAAGTGCAGTCTGAACTGGCGGAATGAAGGCGGACAGTTTGAATATGAGCGTGATGGTTATATCGTGAACAGGGATCATCGCGCACAGGCAATACGTAAAGATACAGAAGAATCTCTCTTGAGAATGGAACTGGATCATATTGATGTGCTGGTGGTTCACCGGGTATCCTCCGTGGTTCCTGTACAGGAAACCATGGAAGAACTGCAGAAACTGATCAAGGAAGGAAAGATCCGTGCTGTTATGTTGTCGAACAGTACACCGTCAGACTTCAGGGAATACTCCAGGTTTGGAATCGTCGCCGGCGTACAGGAAAAATTCAGTCTCCTGAATGACGCTAAAAGAGAGTATTTTGAGACTTGTGGTACGTATGACGCGGTATTCCAGGTGTATGGTTCTCTGGAGGAAGGCATCCTGGCAGGGACAAAAGTACTGAATTCGGTATACGGTGAAGGGGATATCCGCTCAAAGTCAAAGTGGATGAAAGAACCTTACCGTACAGGCTTACTGCAGATGAAGGAAAAACTGGATCCTCTGTGTGAGAAGTATTCCTGTTCCTATGCGAATCTGGTTCAGGCATGGACTTTGGCTCAGAATGATAAGATCAATCTGCTTACCGGTTTCCGCCACAAGGAGACCATGAACGATACCTGTAAAGTACTGGATCTCTGTGTAGATAAAGAAGATCTGGAGTATATGACAAAATGTCGTGATGACGTCAGGGAGTTAACACTATGAGCTGGACACGTATGGACAGACGCTGGTCGGTATTGACCAAAGAAGAAGTACAGATGCTTGCGGACAGAAGTACAAGAGAACACTATACGCAGGCTATGGGGTGGCTTAAAGGTGAGTATGCGCCGGAGAATACAGGGGAATTGTACGGCAAACATATCACTGTACTATTTGACGAAGAAACGATCCTCTATGAATTCTGGGAGAGTAACCATCTGCGGTGGCATGACGGCAAAGAGTGGCATGAAGAGTACTATGAGGCAGTGAACGCCCCGGATGAGAATGATATGTACTTTGTGCAGTATTATCTGCATGGCTCAGTTCCTCCTTCTGCGCATACACTGATCCTGGATTTCTCCAATGGACTGGTAACATTATGCAGAGCGCAGATCGGTGTACCTGCATCCCCTGTGGAAGTACAGAGAAAGTTTTCTTTCGGTATCATGGGAGGTTATCCGGATCATGATGAGAGACATCACTTTACGGAAGATCTTGTCGGTACAGCGATTGAGTGGACCTATACCACTCATGCGCAGGGGAATGTCAGCGGTAAGATCAAGCATATTTATTCTTCTCCGCTGTACTATACCTATGAACTGGTGACGAAAGACCAGAAGACGTGGATGGGGGCCAATCCCGCGGACTATGTGAAGATTAACGATCATATGTATGTCTTCTCGTTTGTGGAAGAGAGACAGACAGGTTCCCAGGGATTATTCCTCATCAACATGAATACTCTTCATGATGTAGGTTCTTTCTTCAGTATTGGTGTATACGGACTGCAGTGCGGTGTTACCGGTGCTGTAGGCAGAAAGGTATCTCCGTTTGGCTGGGAAGTCTGTGAAGAGAGAAAGTCACCGAAGTTCTGACATGGAAAGAGGGAATTGACATGAATGAAATCTATCATCGCGTAAGTATTCGTAAATATGAAGACAGACCTGTGGAAGAAGAGAAGATCCTGCAGATCCTGAAAGCTGCCATGCAGGCACCATCGACAGCGAACCAGCAGCCCTGGGAGTTTTACGTGGTAACCAACAAGGAAACGATCATCAAGTTAAGTGAAGCTTCCGGACCGGCCAAATGCGCGGCAGGGGCACCGGTAGTGATCGTCCCTGCATATCGTACAGATGTAAGGCTTCCGGCATGGGCACAGATCGATTTATCCATAGCTATGGAGAATATGTGGCTGGAAACGGATTCGATCGGTCTTGGAGGTGTCTGGCTCGGGATAGCACCTTCGGAAGAACGTATGAAGAGAATCGAAGAAATCATCGGTATGCCGGAAGGTATCCGCGCGTTTGCGTTGTTTGCGGTAGGATATCCGGCAGAGACAAAGGAACAACAGGACCGCTTCAACCCGGAGCGTATCCACTATGTGAAATGATATGAAAGAATTTGCGTATATTGGAAAATGGGGTTTTCAGCCGGCAGAAGACGGATACGGTATTGAAGCGTATGAAGTAACTGACGGTGTATTTCATCGTATCGGCAGGTATTATCCGCAGATCCATGTCGGGTATGCGGTGATTGAACCGGAGAAGAAGATTCTATACTGTGTGGATGAAAACAAGAATCAGCCTGAGTTTGTCCGCGGAGGCGGCGGTAAGGTCTACGCCCTGAAGATACAGGAAGACGGGTCTCTGACCGAGATCAATCATAAATTTTCTTTTGGCAATCTTGCCAGTTACTGCGCGTTAAGCACAAAGAAAGACTATCTGATCGTAACCAACCACGGAGGTGGTGATCCGGTACTGCAGATTACGAAAGATGAGGCCGGAAAGTACCAGATTGAGATGTCTGAGAGTGTGTCTTCTACGGTGTTATATCCGCTGGTAGAAGACGGTTCTATCCAGTCCCCTTCGTATATTTATGATCATAACCTGCATCGCCGTGACGGGGAAACCAGGGTACCGCATCTGCACTCCGTAGTCAAAGCACCGGGAAAAGATCTGTTCGCTGTCTGCAACAAGGGGAATGATCGGGTATATCTCTTCGGCATACAGGAAGATAAACTCGTTGTGAAGGCAATCCACGAAGGTGAGCAGAACTCCGCACCGAGGTATGGTTGTTTCCATCCGTATCTTCCGTATTATTACTACAATGAAGAGTTAAAGCCATATATCAATGTGCTGAAGTATGACGATGAATCTCTGACTTCCGTGCAGAGAGTTCCTTCCATGACACCGGAAGAGATGGAGAAGAACGGAGCCAGTGCTTCCGACCTCTCAATTACTTCTGACGGCAAGCATCTGTATCATGTACAGCGTTTCAGCAATCTCGTCAGTGTGTTTGACGTGGACGACCAGGGGATGTTAAGTCTCAAGCAGGAGATGCATTTTGAAGGAACGGACAACCGCGGGGCAGGGGCACGCTGTCTGCGTATCTCCCCGGATGAAAAGCACTTGTATGTCTGCGTCGTAGCGGACGGGAAGGTTTGGAAATATCCGATTCTTGAGGATGGTACGCTGGCACAGAGCACAGACACCATCGAGACCGCTTATGCTGCAAACATCAACTTCTTCGGAGAGTAAGAGATGAAATACAAAATAGATCATGATCTGCATATTCATTCCTATCTGTCCACATGTTCCGGTGATCCTGATCAGAACCCGGAGAATCTTCTCCGTCTTGCGGAAAGAGATGGTTTGTCGGTTTTGTGTCTGACGGATCATTTCTGGGACAGTGATATGCCAGGCGCTTCGGAGTGGTATCAACCACAGAACTATAAACATGTATCTCAGATCCTGCCTTTACCGCAATCTGAGAGTGTTAAGTTCTGGTTTGGCTGTGAGACAGACCTGGATAAACATATGCGTCTGGGTATAAGTAAAGAACGTATAAACCGGTTTGATTTTGTGATCATACCTACGACTCACCTCCATATGCCGGATAATATCGATGTGGCAGACCGCACACTGGGAGGACGCGCACAGAAGTATGCGGAGCGTCTGGATGGTGTATTGGACATGGATCTCCCGTTTCACAAGATTGGTATAGCGCATCTGACAACACATTTGATTGCGCCGGATCATTTTGAGGATCATTTGAAAGTCCTGGAGATGATCACGGATGATACTTTCCGCAGATTGTTTGAAAAGGCAGCGCAGAAAGGCCCGGGTATTGAACTGAACTTCCATGTGTCAGCGTATACTCCGCAGCAGCAGGAAGTTATTCTGCGTCCGTACAGGATTGCGAAAGAATGTGGCTGTAAGTTCTACTTCGGCAGTGACGCTCATCATCCGTCTTCTCTGGATGACCGTTTGGAGAACTTCACAAAGATCCGGGATGTTCTGGAACTGGAAGAATCTGACAGGTTTGATCCATTTATTGCAAAGTAGTTCCATCAGTGGTATATTATGTAACACACCTCGGTGTGTTATGGGGATGTAAAGGTTTCGACAGGTTTACGTTTGATTCAGGCGGCAGTGGAGTGGTGTCCTAAACACCAGTTAAATTTAAACGCTAACAGAAACAATAGTTTCGCATTCGCTGCTTAAGGATACTAGAGGTATCGCAGCGACCCGGTTCTTGAATTGTCATTTGTCATTAACTGCGTAATTTAAATGAATAAGGTGAATTCCAGCCTGGGGAAGGATCCTGACACTCTTACAGGCAAATTCAATACACGGATTGTCTTCTCTCATGTGTATTGTCTTATAAAGCAGGAGACTAAACTGTAGATGCCGGAATGTGGGGCGATTCTTGGACAGGGGTTCGACTCCCCTCATCTCCACCAAGAACAACAGACAGGACTTGTTCCGGGGCACATCCGATTATCCTCCAGGGGTAAACGGAATTATCCTGTGAACACAACTGTGATCAATACCAAAGTAACGATGAAGACTTCGCAAATGCGAGGTCTTTTTCGTTTTATCGAAGGTCTCATCCCAGATCAAATCCATGGTCAATCCGAGGGTGGGTCGCTCCCTGCGGTCGCTTCCATAATCACATCCAGGATCAACTCCACGGTAACTGTGATCGACGGGATAATCCTATGATTAACTCCCGGATCAATCCCGTAATAACACAGCGCGCACGACCGCAAGAGAACCCCAGAGTCAATCCGTTGGTTTGAACCAGGGAGTAAACCAGAATGCACAGAAATCGCTCGAAAGCGGCTTAAAATCGCCCTTTTCAGGCATTCTCGCAAGCAGTTCCGGTGGTCAACTCCAGGGTTAAATCAAGGATCAATTCCCTGATCAGAGATGTGATCCCAGAGTTAATCCCAGGGTCAAACCCGAGATCAAACCAGTGATTGCGAGGCGCAGGCTGCGGTTACTTCCAGGATCAATTCCAGGATGAAACCGTTGACCGGAGGGTTATTCCCAGGGTTAATTCCAGGAGAAAACCAGCAGAGAAAGAACGATGAAATGACCTCAGAAATAATCCCGGAATTTTATCCGAAAGAATGAACCAGAGATGTGATCCCAGGGGTGAACCAAGAAGTGAACCAAGAGGATAAAAAGGTTTGCCCCCAGAATAAAAGGGTTTACATGGAGACAGCCTTGTCCTCCTAAAATCAAATTATCCTGAAAATGGAAAAATGATTTATCCTGAAGGACAGCTTGGTTCTAATAAAACCAAATCCAAAAAGATGAAGACTTCGTTAATTCGAGGTCTTTTTCTTTTATATCCAAAGCTTCAAACCCTGACATCATCAATGACCTGATGAAATACGCAAAAACAGCATAAACAAAGGGAAAATCAAACAATAGAGATACGGAAAAGAACCTCAAAATATGAAAAGCGAGCGGAATATCCAAAGATATGGAGCGAGCAATCATCCCTGCCTAAACAACCGGAAATAAGTGAAGAAATAGGAATACATTAGGATAATTTAAAATTCCATCTTCAGAATAAAAAGGATTTACGGGGACAAATCTATTTCAAGTAAATAGATTCTTTTTAATTCATTAATTCAGCAACTATTATTATGTCGGTTTATAGCCAAAAAATACCTCAATTCATAGGATATGAATCTTTATAACTATAAACTAATATAAAAATAGATTCTCGGGAAAGAATTCATAATTTAAAATCATTAGGAGGAAAAACAGAATTATGG
>JAFWFE010000005.1 GCA_017512555.1 Solobacterium sp.
CCACCTGTTCTTGCAATGAATTCGATGAAATTGTGAACGCTGTATGGCTCTTCCAATCTCGCTTCTCCTGTCAGTGTTATAACAAGTGTCCTGTTTCTGTTTGGAGTACGCAAAAGAATGATCAGAACAATACAGTTGGTCAGCGTAATAGGATCCACAATCATGTTTGTTATCATCATGATTGTAACCTCTGATTTTCATGCCAATTATGCCTGAAGCGGACAATTACAAATTCCAATTCATCTATCCGATTCTATGAAGTTCTTGATTTTCCGGGTTTCCCGCAGGTGTATTTCTGTAAATAGTTCTGTTTTTCCTTGCAGGACAAACGAGAGAGCAACGTTTTGCGCATCCTGTACAGAGAATGAGAATGCATGCCTCAACCATTGAGAATAAAAACACCCCTCGCACAAATCTCCGGATTTATACGAGGGGTGATTTTTCCGTGGGTCTATACTGTTGTCTCGGGATTTCCGTTTGCTTTAGCAAGATAGCGCCGGATGGTTTTCACCATCTTTTCGTTATGGAAGTTCGCCTCAATTTCGTCCATATCTACGGTACGTCCGGAAAGGATTCCCTGGATCAGCACCTCCGCATACATTACCTCCCGGGTCTTAGGATCCTTCAAATAAGTCAACAGGTCAATATTCATTTTTTCGTTGATTCCTTCGACCATGCCCGTGAAAAAAGTACAGTCTTCCCCGAAGAGCTTTCCTATGCTTTCTATATACTGAAAGCCGGTGATAACGTCCTCCAGTTTCATCAGTCTGCGCTCGACTGCCGCGAGACTTTCTCCGTTGAGCAGCTTATCTGCCGTTGTGTTCAGTATATCGCACAAATCAAGAAGAATACCGGTATCGGGAAGCGTATCCCCGTTCTCCCATTTTGAGACGGCCTGAAAGGAAATATTCAACTTCTCTGCCAGTTCTTTCTGCGTCATGCCGGCAGCTTTCCGTAGATGCTGGATATACTGTCCGATTTTCAAAGTGTCCATACTATGCTCCTTAGTTATTTGTTATTCCTGCGGTCCGCGATTACAGGATACTGTAAGAAAAACATTTCGTAAATAACGAGAAAATTGAGGAAATTCTACTTCTGGTGGAATAAACCTTCGGGGATAATCCGTTTGCCCTTATGAGTGGCGCAGGTTTTGTAGAAACGGTGTATCATTTACTCAAGGGATCCGTTAAGCAGATTGTTGATATGGATGTGTATGAAAGAATATGTAATTCAAAAACTATGTAAAGAAAACTGGAAAGGAACTCTTCTGCCGGTTTCCTATACTTCTGAGTATTACTACGACATAGGTATAGAAAAAACAGAAGATGGCTTCAGTATTCCTATTTGTAAGAAACGGTTTGAGACTCCGTTCACACACCTTCCGGAGGACGGGGACTATCCGGACAAACTCTATGAAGACTGGTGGGAAAAGGCTTCCGCTTTCGGCATTGTCGAAGATGGAAAGCTTCTGGCCGCAATCGAGGTGTGCCCGGAGGAATGGTCTAACCGGCTGCTGATCACAGAATTGTTTGTCAGTGAAGAGATCCGGGGACAGGGTTACGGAGGAAAACTGATTGATCTCGCAAAGGAAATCACAGTTCAGAATCAATACCGGGTCTTAATGTTGGAAACACAGTCTTCCAATGTAAATGCGGTGGATTTCTATCTGCACGAAGGTTTTACCTTGATCGGTTTTGACAGTTGTTGTTATACAAACAGAGATATTGAACGCAGAGAAGTCCGGTTCAACATGGGTTGGTTTCCGGAAACGCAGCCTGACTGACAATCAGGATTTATGAGGGAATATACATGCCTGGAGTATTCGCTGTCACCATAGAAATATTTGTCTGTCTATGCGCTGTGTGGGTGATGTTATTTCTCTCAACCTTTTTGCATGAATTTGGTCATGCGATCGGTTATATGATCTCGACGGGAGATAGACATTGGCATATACGTGTCGGGTCAGGGAAGAAGTTACTTGAAACGAAGAGATTGACAGTGAAATTGATGGTTTTTGACGGATATTTTGAGCCTGCTGAAAACAGGATAGATTCAAAGGAGAAACTCATTTCAACGCTTTCGGGAGGTCCTGTCGTATCTCTTGTGCTGGTTATAGTGCTGTTGTTTCTGAGATGCGGAGGTACTTCATTCAACTCCGGGATCATCGCTTCGAGCGCAATAGAATTCTTTATCAATTTTGCATTGTTTTGTAATGTGTTTATCTTGATTTCGTCGATCCTTCCCGGACATTATTTTTTCGGAGAAATAAAGGGGATGGAGACTGACGGAATGAAAATAATCAACGCTATGAAGGGCAGAGAGAAATGAGTACAGTTTCGGATATAACCGGTGAAGATCTTTGATAATGTGAGATGTATACTCACGGGTTATCCAGATAGTCTTCGGACTGTTTTTTTATCTTATGTGATTCTGATAAATGTACATTTCCTGCATCTTTCGTTATCATTAGAGTTAATAGTTCAAGGAGCGGTTTATGAAGACACAATATGTTTATGATCATTACTTTACATATGATGAGATCACTTCTGCACTGAGGCAGTACAAACACGACTATCCGGATCTCTGCCGGCTTACCACTCTTGGCACAACCCCGGAAAACAGGGAAATCTGGCTGATTGAAATCACAGATCCAGAAACCGGGACATTTGAAGATAAGCCGGGATTTGCGGTGACTGCCAACATTCATGCCGGAGAAGTTACCGGGAACTGCTGCGCCATGTACTTCCTGGATACGATCTTCAATAACGCAAAGGAAGAACCTGTTTGTTCACTTTTGAAGAAGTATACGATCTACTGTGTGCCGAGGATCTCTCCGGACGGTTCAGAGTACTATCTGACTAATCCCGGAATGATCCGCAGTGTTCCGCGTTTATATCCATTTGAAGAACAGATGCCCGGCTTACATCCCCAGGATCTTGACGGTGACGGAGTGATCCGCCAGATGCGTATTAAGAGACCGGAAGGGGCTTTAAAGATTGATCCAGAAGATCCCCGGATCATGATCAAGAGACGTCCGGATGAAGTCACAGGCGACTTCTATGATGTCTATTCCGAAGGGATGATTGTCGACAAGGATCCGGAAGAAGAGATTAATACAGCTCCGACAGCTTTCGGCAATGATCTGAACCGGAATTTTCCGATCAGCTGGGCTCCGGAACACAGGCAGCACGGGGCGGGATCTTATGCCTTGAGCAATCCTGAGTCAGCCGCCCTGGCAGAGTTCATGGACAAGCATAAGAATCTCTGTACGATCATGCATTTCCACACGATGGGCGGACAATACCTGTATCCTCCGGGATATAAATCCGGGAAGGATTCCAACCGGGAAGATATGAAGATCTACAAGGAAATCGGGAAGATGGCAACGGAAGAAAGCGGGTATCCCTGCTGGAATGTACGTGATGAATATATTGGTAATACTCCGGAAGAAATTCTCGGTCTGATGGATGATTTCAGCTATTTTGCGATGGGATTGATCAACTTTACCTGTGAATGCTGGGATCTGGATAAGAGAGCAGGCTTTGACTATATTGTGCCTGCCCGTGAATTAACCGAAGAAGAAGCTGTAAACCAGCTGCGTCTGCGTCTGAAATGGATCGATGAACAGAATGATGGTACAGGCTTCAAGACATGGACAAAATTTGATCATCCCCAGCTGGGAGAAGTGGAAATCGGAGGTTTTGACTACAAACATGTGATCCAGAATGCGCCGTCAAAGTTTATTCAGCAGGAAGTTGAAAAGCACACCAGATTCCTGCTCAGGGAAATGAATACATTACCTCATCTGTACCTGAAGAATACCATAGTTACTGCCGTAGGGAATACCCACTACCGCATTGAAACCACGCTGGCGAACGCTTCATACCTGCCGACATATGTGACAAAAGAAGCAGTCGCAACCGGCAGAGCACAGGAGATTATAGCTGTACTTGAAGGCGCAGAAGTTACGGAAGGCAAAGCTAAACAGAAGATCGGTCATCTTAACGGATACTGGTCCAAGGGCAGCTATGGATACGGTCTCGGTTCCATCACTGTTAACCACGCGCCTACAGAGAAGAAACTCAGCTGGGTCGTGGAAGGTAAGCCGGGAGATACCGTAACCATTACCTGTTCCTGTCCGCGTGCCGGTAAAGTACAGGAATGCATCACTCTCGGGTAAACAGGTGTACATGGATCAATAATTCTGTAAATGACAGTGATAAGGAGTCTTGCCGGTTCCAGGCAGACTTCTTTTTGAAAACCTGATATACAATGATTTTGGAGGTAAACCATGGGATTGTTTGATATGTTCAAGAAAGAGAAGAAGGAAGAACCGGTGGTGAACAAGCCGGAAGAAAAAGAAATTGAGCCTGTCGGATGGGACGCAATTGAACAGGAATTCTTAAGAGTGTATCCCGGGCAGGAACATCCTAAACATTATGGAACCATAATCAAATGGATCCTTGGCGGAAATGATCCTCTGGATGGAATCAGTATCTATGATGGAGGAAGCTACTGGCACTTTGTTACGTTCGGCCTTACAGAAATCTATGAGAAAGAGACTGATACACCGGAGATCAGCGGTTACGGATATGAACTGACATTGAAACTCAAAAAAGATGAATATGAAGATGAAGAAGCTGAGTTCAGAAATATCTGCGGTATCTTACAGATGATTGCCAGACTGACATTTACCAAGGGAGAAATCTTCCGGCCGTTTGAATATATTTATACCGGTCAGAAAGAAGGAATTGACGCAAAACAGAAGTCAAATCTGACAGGGTTTATTACCGTGAAAGATCCTGTTGTGGAAACAATCAGTACACCTAACGGTAAAGTGGAATTCCTGGAGCTTATCGGTATGACAGATGCGGAATTAAAGACATTATCTACTGTTGGTTCTGTAATGGAGATCTATGAGAAACTTGGTTCAGATATCACGGATTATCACAGGCAGTCTATCGTTTAGAATGCTTTATCTGCGGAGGTGTTTCAGCAATGAAAAGGACAATCGTCTTCATCATGTGCCTGGTTCTTGCTTGTTCTCTGTCAGCTTGTGCAAATGGCAAAATACGACATCCGTATGAGCAGGAGTATATCGCAGGACAGGGAAACATCAAGGGTAATGTAGACACTGCAGAGTTTTTCGAGCGTGACAAACGATTTGAAATCGGCGCGACAATGGATGGCTATGCTGTATTTAAGGATCCGGACAAGGCATATGAAGCTCTGCTGGAGAATTATTCTGAAGGACTGAAACTGATTGCGGACGAACATCAATTAAGCTCCGTTTCGAAAGATAATTATCAAGCATATAAGAAATATGGTGCTCAGATAACAACCGGTTCCGCGGAAGCTCAGGAACAGGCACATTTTATCTCTAAATTCTTTGATATCTATGAGAACAGTTATGACTGACAAATCCTGATTTCTCGAACGAAGGAAGTTCAAAAGTGAAAAAGACCGTTTATATTGTCGTAACAGTACTGATCATGTTGATCATATCCAGGTTTGTTGTCCGAATCATAGACGCAACCGTACAGATTGGTGATGATCTTGGACTGCTTATTGTTGTACTGATACTTCTTAACGCTGTAATCAGTGGCCTAAGTTATCTGCTTTACAAAAAAACATCAGAAAAGTAGTCATATTATGAACTGCCGGTTCCATTGGATACGGAACAGTGATAAAGAGAGGAACAGAAGAATGGAAAACTACCGGTTTATAGAACTTGTGGAAAAGGAAAAAGGTTTTGAATATTACCAGGCTTTTCGTGATGAAGTTGACTGGATCATCGGCGGAAAGAATCATACATATTGGTTTACAGTTATGCAGGATCAATCCGTCAAGGAGATCTATCTTGGTACACTGAATGACGGCGTATGGTCTGACTACAGGATCAAAGGTAAAGGGAAGAAGAAAACCGTTAAGGAGATGCCTGCAGGCAGTACGATTAAACGCATAGAGGAAAGAGCTTACTTAATGCAGGATGCGGAGTGGGTCAGAGACAGAAAGCCAAGACTGGTCGAGGATGCCCATCCCCATTATCACTATGTTTACGGTATCGGCGATAAGGCTCTGGATGTATCGGAAGCTTACGGAGTAAGTATTGCCTACTCGGATATTAAAGATGTTTCGGCAGGGTATCATCTGCGGTATCTTTATACAGGCAAAGACGTGGAAGCTCCCGAGTAATGGAGATTCCGGGAAACAGGGATTTATCAGAGAGATTATCAGGAGATCAGCGTGACCAGGGCAAAGATAAAAATCGTTGATGACGCAAGACTGAGAGAAGAATTAGACCGGGAATATGAGACCTCTTCCCAGGTACAATTATGCAGGTATGCTTTATTGCTGGCTTCCCGCATACTTGCGATGGTCAACGATCCGGCACTGGACAATGACACGGTAAAAGAAGGCTTTCTCATCAATGAACAGTGGCAGAAAGGCAATGCCAGTGTGCATGATGTCAGACAGGTATGCTTTAAAATTCATCAACTGGCGAAAACAAGCGAAGACATGACAGTCAGTACGGCGCTGAGGGTTGCCGGTCATGCGGCTGCCACAGCCCATATGAGAGAACATGCGATGGTAGCTTCGGATTACGCTGTCAAAGTAATTAATCTGTTATACCCTGATCGTATGGATATGGTGGAAACAGAACGTCTGTGGCAGATTAAACAGTTGAAAGATGTAAAAACAAGCGGATAACATGTTCTGTGGAGGTCATTATGGAACTAAGGAAACTGCCTCATGATCTAACCGTATGTAAAGTGCGGGATACTTCTGGGCTTGATCTGGGAAAAGATTTTTATTTTCTCGGTAAAACGGATGAGGAGATCTCACTGGTGTGCAAGACGGAAGATACGCCGTTGGATACAATAGAACGGGAAGATGGCTGGAAGGGATTCCGGATTCAAGGTATACTCGATTTTTCACTTATCGGTGTCCTGGCAAAGTTATCCGGGATTTTGGCAGAGAACAATATCGGAATCTTTGCGGTATCTACCTATAATACAGACTATATACTGGTAAAAGCAGGAGATTATGACCAAGCATTGGAAGTCCTTGAAGAAGCAGGTTATCAAGTGATATAGATTCTATACAGGCAAAGTGGGGAAACCGGAATGGAACGCGCAAAAGAATTATTTCTTAAATATAACGGGAACCGCTTTTACATGGATCGTGAAGGCGAAGGTACGGAATATGACAGCTATCACATTTCCAAAGAAACAGAAGAAATGTGGGCAGAAGAATACATATCCTGTTTTCTGGAATCAAAGATCCAGGGAAAAGAAGCGTACCGCAGTTATTCGACCGTGGCTGAATTGCTGAAAAGCGACAGACAGAATAAAGCGTGGGATCTATGCTTGTATTATCCTCTGCGGGCTGAACATCCGGATGATGTGACGAAACTATACATGTTACAGGTGAGTTTCCGGATGGCAGAGAAGGCAGTAAAGAAACACCGCTTTTCCCGGGAAGACGCAGAAGCCTATCTTCAGGAACTGGACAGATATATACAACTTGTACAAGACCGTGCAGAGAAGGGCACACTTACACGTTCACCGGACTATACTATGCAGGAGTTTACTGATCCTGTGTATATCACGGATTATCTGCATAGTCTGGTAATGAAATGGAACGGGCTGTTTTATTGAACAAACCACCTGGGACAAACATTCACATATGAGGGGAAGAAACAGATGAACTACAAGATCATTGACAAAGAAAAGTATTATCGTAAAGGGGTATTCCGTCATTTCTCGGAAGATTGTAAATGTTCCACATCCATGACCGCAAGAATTGATGTGACAGATCTGGTGACGTATTCCAGGGAAAAAGGAACGAAGTTCTACATTAACTTTCTCTATATTCTGTCTAAAGTATTAAATTCACGGGATGACTACAGAATGGAATATCTGTGGCAGACAGATGAATTGATTTGTTATGATGTGATCCATCCCACACAGTATGTTTTTCACGAAGATACAGAGACATGTACACCTGTGTATACGCATTATTGTGAGGACTATGACACATTCTATGCCGGAGCTTTGCGTGATGTGGAAGAGGCTAAGAAAACACGGGAATACGGGCTGGATATGGAGAATCATCCCAACTGGTTTGACGCGTCGTATATCTCCTGGCTTTCCTATGATTCACTGAATATCGAACTGCCGGATGGTTACTTATTCTTTGCGCCGATCATCAACTGGGGCAGGTACCGGGAAGAAAACGGAAGACTTGTCATGCCGGTCAGTGTACGCCTGAATCACGCAATCGCAGACGGATATCTGGTTGCCAAGGTATTCCGGTTACTGCAGCAGGAAATAGAAACGTTTGTAACACGATAAATCATACACTGCAGGAGAACTCACATGATGAAACTGATAGAACCAACAATGGAATACGCACTACAGATTCAGGCATACAGAAAAGAGTTTGTTGACAGCGGCAGTTCCATGGACGGTACCGGTGCGCTCAGAAGGA
Organism: Solobacterium sp.; assembly: GCA_017512555.1. GTDB lineage: Bacteria > Bacillota_I > Bacilli_A > Erysipelotrichales > Erysipelotrichaceae > Bulleidia. Next base: position 8,494 of record JAFWFE010000005.1, read on the forward strand.
TTGAAAATCCGCAAGAGTGGATCGAGTATTCCAATAAACTGAAGAATCCTGGAACTGTTCCGGAAGGACTTGTGCCTGCGACACAGTATATCTTTGTCCGGGAAGAAGATCATAAGATCGTCGGAATGCTTCAGATCCGGCATTACTTTAACGATTATCTGGAGAAGTTCGGGGGCCATATCGGGTATTCTGTTGCGCCAAGTGAACGGCATAAGGGATATGCGACACAGATGCTTGGCCTGGCTTTGCCTGAGTGTAAGAAGCTGGGTATGAATAAAGTCCTGATCACCTGTATTCAAGGCAATGAAGGCAGTAAGGGAACGATTCTGAATAACGGCGGTGTATATGAATCCACGGTTTATGAACCAAATGATGATCTGTACCTGGAGAGATACTGGATCAATCTGTGAGGTAGTACATGAGACTTTTGTTTGAAATGGATAAAAAGGACTATGCGCAGTGTACACATTCTTTTGTGCGTGATTCCGCGAGAAGTATTATTCTCCATGACGGCAAGGTCGCAATGATTCACAGCCTGAAATATGACTATTACAAATTCCCCGGCGGAGGGATAGAAAACGGAGAGAATCCTGTAGAGGCCATGATCCGTGAAACCCGGGAAGAAGCCGGTTTGGTGGTACGCCCGGAAACGATAAAGGAATACGGATATGTACATCGTATCCAGAAAAGCGATAACGATGATACAGAGTGCTTCATACAGGATAATTACTACTATCTGTGTGATGTGGAAGAAATGCCTGTAGCACAGAATCTGGATACGTATGAATCAAAAGAAGCGTATACTTTGGAGTATGTGGATCCTGAAACTGCGATCATGAAGAACCGCAGTGTGAAAGAGAGTCCGTATAACCAATTAATGTTTGAAAGAGAAGCATTGGTTCTTGAACTTCTGATCAAAGAAAGACTAGTATAAAGAATATCTGCAGAAGAGGTAATAAACATGGATAAACATGAATCAAACAATAGTCTGAAACTATTTCTGGCAGTTCTGCTGGCTGTATGCATGGGGGTCGGAGGATTCTTTGCGGGTAAAACATCCGGCAGGGATCAAGCCCTCAAGGAACGTGAACAGTTATACGTATTGAATCGGAGCAGTATGGCCAAGTTAAGCGTTGGGGAAGGGCCGGTATACGTTATCGGACACCGCAGCCCGGATTCGGATACGGTATGCAGCGCTGTTGCCTACGCGAAATTTCTGACATTGCTGGGATACAACGCGGAAGCAGTCATTACCGAAGATATCAACAAGGAAACTGCCTATATTTTGCGTGAGGCAGGAGTAGATGTACCGCCGGTATTGGAGGATGCGTCAGGAGAGAGTATCTTCCTGGTTGATCACAGTGAATATGCCCAGGCTGTTGAAGGACTTGCGGATGCTCATATTGTCGGTGTACTGGATCATCATGGTGTAGGAAGTATTAATACAGGACATCAGGTAGCCTACGAAGCCAAACCGATCGGGGCTACAGCTACCATTGTCTGGCTGGATTACCTGAATTACGGATATGAACTTGATAAAACAACCGCTTATCTCTTACTTGGCGCGGTACTTTCGGATACAGATGGATTAACCGGTTCCACGGTTACGGAAGCGGATCAGAAGGCTGTTCCGGCACTGGCGGAGATTGCGGGTGTAAAGGATATTGATGCCTTGTACAAGGCAATTCATACCGAGAAACTATCATACGAAGGAATGAGCAGTGAAGAAATCCTGTTCTCCGATTACAAGGAATACGAAGCTTCCGGAGTCAAATTTGGAATTGGTCTGGTAAACGCGATTGACGAAGAAACTGCGAAAGAACTTTCAGAACGGATGAAAGAAGTCCTGCCCGAGTGTATAGGTAAACATGATGTGGATTTGATGTATGCCTCGGTAGGAATCCGTGAGAACGGAGAAAAGATCGATCGTATCATCCCTGGCAATGATCTTTCCAAAGAGATGATCGAAGCCGCATTCCCCAACTACGACGAATATGACGGCACATCGTTTGTGTTCAGAACCGGATTGGGAAGAAAGACCAAATTTGTGCCCGGGTTAACGGATTATCTGGCTGCGCATCCGCACGAATAATCTGAAACAAGAAAGTAATCGAGGGGGAAATCATGCGATTTGATCATATGTTTTTTATCACCGGTACTGCATACGCGGGAAAATCAACGATGATAAAACTGCTTGCGGAGAAGTACAACGGTATTCTCTGTGAAGAAAACTACCATGACCGGTTATTGCCGGAACTGGATAAAACAGAGTTTCCCTGCCTGACCTATACAAGGGATTTAGAGGACTGGCATGACTTCATCAGGAGAAGTCCTGAAGAATACAAGGCATGGATGGACGGTGTATCAAAAGAATGCGAGATACTGGAACTCAGGATTCTCGATGGCTTGAAAGAACAGGATCAGCCGGTATTTGTGGACACAAACATTTCGCTGGATACTTTGAAAACAATAACTCCACACAATCACGTACTGGTCATGCTGGCGGATCCTCAGATATCCGTAAGACGCTTTTTTGAAAGACCGGATCGTGAAAAACAGTTCTTGTATCAGTTGATCATGGATGAACCTGATCCTGAGAAAGCAATGGAGAATTACCGCAGAGGACTCACACTGATCAACTCACAGGAAAACTATGACTACTATTTATACTCGGGATTTCAGGTGATGATCAGAGATGAAAGCCGGAGTATTGAACAAACCCTGGAAATGGTTGAAAAAGCATTCGGATTAATTTAAGAAATCGTACAGGATGGATACATTTCTGGTATAAAGAAACGAAAACGTTGACGATTGAGAAATAAATAAATCGGGATTTGAGAGGGGTATGGCGCTTGATCAAGATATCTTTGTTGACCGGAGAACTGTTTTTTACCGTGCTGTGGCTTTTCATCAGAGGAATGACATGGATACAGCAGAAGAAGATTATCTGGAAAAAAGAGGCTTTCCTTCTTTTGATGTACATCAATCTTGCGGTTCTGATTCGTTTTGTCTTTTACCCTTTTTTCACTATCAACGGTCAGGTTCAGCCGCTTATCATCAATATGAGCAGCATTCAACCACTTCGGGTCAACTTGATTCCGCTTGTAAACATTCTGGATTATGACATAAAACGCGAGGCTGCAATTAATATCATCGGAAATATCAGCATGTTTATCCCGACAGGCGTCATTATGCCGATCCTGTACAAGCGTTTGGATTGTTTTTGGAAAGTGCTTCTTGCCAGTGCGGGGTTGTCCTTTGTAATAGAGGTGATCCAACTGCTCTTTCCCGGCAGTGTAACCGATATCGATGATCTGATTCTCAATACAGTTGGTGCGGCAATCGGATATGGCATTTATAAACTTGTGTGCCGTTTTATAAGAAAAGCATAAATTCGATTTTGGCGGTCTCTCCAAAACCAGTGATATGTGAAAGCTGTATACAATAGTATTTGTGTACGGCTTTTATTTAAGAATGATATTTATTACTGTCATTGTGGTAGTAAGTAACTTGATTTTTATATGAAATGGAATATAATGGTGCAAACAAGTTATATATAACTAACTCAAAGTCTGCTTCTGACACTTATATAACAAATACACAAAAAAGATTCTGCCCCCAAAGAATCGGGGGCTAATATAACGGACTGTAGTTAGAGTACACTTACTCAAATACGCAAGAGAAATATATATTTCCTTGTGTGGTATATGGTCAGACAGAAAAAACAGGGAACTTGCAGCTGTGGCAGTTCCGGATGCTGCAGTTGTTCTAAACATCAAAAGGGAGGAAATCTATGAAACTCACGGAAACAAAAGCGGATCAGCAAGGTGTGATCCGGAAAATCAGCGGAGATGCGCATCTTGCCAGTCGTATCACTGCGATTGGAATCACAGAAGGGACGAAGTTCCAGACTGTCCGCAATGACCGGAAGATGCCGGTACTGGTCTATCTGCGGGAAACGTTGATTGCGGTCAATCGTACGGATGCAGAAGGAATCGAGGTGGAAGCCGCATGAACACAAGGATTGCTTTGCTTGGACAACCTAACTCAGGTAAGTCCACGGTTTATAATGCTTTAACCGGTTCACGTCAGCACGTAGGTAACTGGCCAGGTAAGACTGTTGAGAGAAATGACGGCTTCTATACTTACAAGGGAATACGCTATACAGTAACAGATCTGCCGGGAAGTTATGGCCTTTCCGGAAACTCTGATGAAGAGATCATCACTTCTGAGTTTATCCGCTCCGGTCAGGCAGACCTGGTATGTATTCTGGTAGATGCTTCACAGTTGGAGCGTAGTATGTACATGGTGGCAGAGTTCGCCGCACTGGATAAACCGGCTGTACTTCTGCTGAACATGATGGATGTCGCAAAAGCACAGAATAAGGAAATTGATTACTTACTGCTGGAAAAGCATCTGGGAATCCCTGTACTTCCGTTTACAGCGGCAGAGAGTACCGGCTATGAAGGCTTGAAAGAACTGTTTGCCCGTGCTCTGGAGAATCCGCAGAAACTTAGTTCTGTACCGGAGCTTTCCAAAGAGGGCAGCGGTACTTCGGCAGATCATGTACAGGCAGAGAGTGAAGCGAAGTTTGCGTGGATCCGGAAAATGCTTGAGGGTGTTTCTCATTCGGAACAGAAACACTTTGAACTAAGTAAACGTGATAAGAGATTGCTTAGCCCGGTCTTTGGCAAGTTTGCCTGCTTTGGAACGATTCTTCTGGGATTCCTTGCGGCAATGCTGATCTGTTTCCCTCTGATGGGACTCGGTTCCATGATTCCTCAGCTGCTGAATAAACCAATTGCTGATCTTCTTACCTCCTGGAATGTACATCCCTGGCTGGTTTCCATATTCAGTATTATTTTCCCGAATACACTGTACTTCTGTATAGCCATGTCCGGATTTGTCTTTGGTGTCAATCTTGTCTTTGGCTATCTGGAAGAGATTGGCTTCCTTGCCAGAGCAGCGTATCAGTTTGACAATCTGTTATCCGGTCTCGGTCTGCAGGGAAAGGCAATCTGCCCGATTCTGATGGGTTTTGGCTGTACGATCGGAGGTGCCTGCGGTACACGTGTTATGGATAACTGGGGACAACGTATGCTTGCCATGGCAGTGGTCTGGGCAGTTCCCTGCGCATCGATCTGGACGATCATCCCTGTCATCAGTTCCATGTTCTTTACGCCGTTACAGACCTTGCTGGTGATTCTCGGCATTCTGCTGTATGTAGTCGTCCTCATGACCATTGTGTCCAGAATCTTCGGACGTAAGTTATCTCCGGAGAATACACGCAGTGGTATGATCATGGAACTTCCTCCGTACCACAAGCCGCACTGGAAGCACATTGCCAAAGAAGCACTGCTCAAGTCCTATGATATTTTCAAGAGAGCTCTCAGGACAGTTACACTGATTTCTCTGTTGTTCTGGGTATTCTCTTACAGCAGCAGTGGTAATGTGGCAGATAGTCTCCTGTATAAGGTTGGTACAGTAATTGAACCTGTAACCAGGATCTTCGGTCTTGGCTGGAGGACGTTCATGGGATTCCTGAGTTCTGCGTTCGCGAAAGAAGCAGTTCTTGGTGTTCTTAACGCGGTATTTGTCGGTGAAGGCACCGTTCTCGATGCGACATTCCGTTCCGTATTCAGCGTAGCTACAGATAACGCTGTACTTGGCAAAGCCATGCTGGATGTTGTCAGTAAAGCAGAAGCGTTAGCCTTCATGTGCGCATGTACATTCAATATTCCCTGTGTCATGGCACTATCCACGACCTACAGAGAATCACATTCTCTTAACTGGACAGCCAGGATTGCGGCATTCTACGTCTGCGGAGCGTTAGTTCTGTCCTGTGTCGTATATCATATCGCGGCATTGTTCATCTAGACCGGATCGTCCTCTGTCCCAATAAAAGGAGAAAGTCAATGCACGAGTATTACAGAAAAAATAAGGCAAAATTTAAAAAGTCAATGAACGGATTACTGAAACCTGTAGCGAAAGAACTGGAACAGTACAGTAAGAAATCTTATCCGGAAATCTTTGAAGAGATCTGGCAGCATTACTCAGATCACATGCTGGAGAATTTTCCGTACATTGGCGGGGATGCTGTCAGCGGAACGAGGAATCTCACCGGCGCGTACTGTTTTGTGTCGATGGGAGAGGTGCTGAAGAACTATGGAGTCTCTTTGGAAGAAACAGGGCATCTGATGGTCTTGGCGTATGAACGCAGATTTAGCAAAATGCCTGGAATGGTGAAGACGATCATGCATAAGTCATTCACAAACATAAAGTCTCTGAATAAGAAGTATCAGAAAAAAGACGCACAGAACGCTGCCAATGCCGCAAAGAATCCGGGAAGTTTTGAGACAAAGACAATGATTCCTCCGGAAGAAGGGTATGATTTCAGTTATCACAATCTGGTATGTCCGTTGTCAAACTTTGCCAGAGCACATGGTTATGAAGAGTATATGCCGTATCTGTGTAATCTTGACTATGTCATGTTTGGTGTCTTTGGTGTTCCTCTGTATCGTGAACATACTTGTTTTGAGGATGGAGACTATTGTGATTTCAAACTGAAGATCAACGCAGAGCCAATGTCATACTGGCCTCCGGTGTTTACACAAGGTAAAGGGTATAAATAAAAGATGGGTGGTTTGTCCCTTGGGTTATACGGATCCTGAAATTACCAGTATAATAATATCTGGATGAGAGTCTCTGATTTTTGAGTTTATGCTCAGGCAAGATAATCAACGGCTATATCCAAAAGGTAATGAAGGAGTAAAACAACCATGGAACTGACAAAAGAATTACGTGAACAATTATTACGTCTGCCGACCGGTAACTTCGCTGACAACAATCCTAATGGAGGAGTAATGGATCCCCGTATCCAACCCGTTGAACCAACGCTGAAAATGCTGGGAAGGGCTGTTACGGTAGATTGTGCTCCCGGGGATAATCTTGCCCTGCATCAGGGAATGGAAGTGGCTGGTGAAGGTGATGTTCTCATCTTCGATACCAAAGGATTTACACGCGGAGGTCACTTCGGAGATATGATGGCTAATGCCTGTAAGGTCAAGGGAATTGCCGGTGTAGTCATTAACGGATCCTGCCGTGACCGGGAAGATATCCGGGCAATCGGGTTCCCTGTATATTCCATCGGGTATTGTCCTGCTCCTACGGTGAAGAAAACACCTGCACGCATCAATGTCCCGGTATGTGTAGGAGATGTTACGGTATATCCCGGAGATCTGATCTTCGGAGATTGTGATGGTGTGGTTGTCATCCACAAGGAAGATGAAGATACAGTCATTCCTGCCGCATTGAAAAAGTTTGCCAAGGAACAGGAGATCCTGGAGCGTATCAATGCCGGGGAAAGCACGATGAAGATCTACGGTTTTGACAAACTTGTGAATCAGTAAAGAAGAAAGCTTATCCGCTAAAGGATAAGCTTTTTGTATTACTCAGTATAGATACTCTCTTTTGTTACAGCATCTCTGCGGAAATGACTGAAGAAGTCCATGAGAATTCTGCCAAGTTCCGGAGTAGGCCAGTGTCCCATGTTTTCCTCACAGACGATACGCATACGTACAATACCGTCACGGCTGGGAATATCACCGATATCGAAGACAGTTCCCTCGGATTCATAACTTCTGACATTCTCCTTACCGAAGCACAGACCAAGTCTCTTTTCTTCCCGTGTTGCGGCAGGGTCATCCATCATGGCGCATGCTTCCGCAAGAGATACCTCCGGCGCATCGTTGATCTTTGCCCAGAGATTGATTGCCTTAACAGTTTCTTCCGCATCCTGGGCTTTACAAATCGGATACTTTGCCCGGTCATGTTCACCGCTGACCGTAACGATTGGAAGTTTGCCGGTAAAACTCAGGGTAGGCAGAGGCTGGATCACATCATAGTGCGGTTCTACCAGTCCTTTAGGATCACGAGGAGGATTATTCCTGACGAATTCAGGAATCTGTCCGTCACTCATCATTCCTCCGCAGGGTGCTACTGCCGCGAACCAGTCAGGATGAGAATGGGCGAGGATATTCGTGTTGATGGATCCGTAGGAGAACCCGAACAGATAGATTCTTTCTTCATCTACAGGATAGAGTTTCTTCGCTTCTTCGATGATTTCCGCAATCACAACATCCGATTCCAGAGAAGGCATCACAACGATCCACTCACGGTCTGCGGCAGCTTTGGCAATCCCCCAGCTGTCTACTGTGTAGATCGTATTACCGCCTCCGTGCAGAGCGATAACCAGCGGATACTTCCGGTTTTTGTTTTCTTCCCGGAATGCGCTGACAGGAACATAACTTGCCCATTTCTTATAGAGATTCTGCGGATAGGCATGTTCGACATCGTAGTGGATCCCGGTTTTTTCAATATACGCAGGCCAGTCAAACAACTCATTCTCTCCGTGGAATTCCTTGACCATGCCCAGTTTTGCCCAATACGCAATGGATGCAGGGGAGTGTTCATCAGGGTTCAGAGCCATGTTCTCCATCATCCGCGCAATCGCAGCACCGGCACCAGATGCCTTGAACTGATCCATGTCCACATTCGGACCCATGGCACGGATGATTCCTTCCAGACTTCCCTCACGTCCGGTATCGTTGATGAATTTACGTTCAAAAAGTTCATTATAGTCAATACTGCTCATGTTACTACCTCCGTTAATTTATTTTATACATATACACAGAGAAGAAGTATGTCACATTCCTGTTTGATTTACGCATATATCGGATTTATCCAATTGTGATACAGAACATGATCATACTTGGAGTTGACACTTCTTCACGGATTGAAGAGAATAATTTTAGAGTTAAACAAATGAAAATGATCAAAGGGAAGCGGATTCTTGTGCTGGGGTGTTCCGGCAGCGGAAAAAGTACTTTTTCTCATCAGTTACGTAATGTGACAGGTTTTCCTCTGGTTTATCTGGATAATCTTTGGTGGAGACCTGACCGTACACATATTTCCAGAGAAGAATTTGATTGTGAACTTAGCCGGATACTCAGTAAACCGGAATGGATCATTGACGGAGACTACAGCAGGACGTATGAGGTACGGATACGCGCATGTGATACGGTGATCTTTCTGGATTATGACGAAGAAGTATGTATGCGTGGAATCGCGGACAGAGTTGGGAAAGTAAGACCGGATATTCCCTGGACAGAACAGATCCTGGATCCGGAGCTGGTAAAACAGGTACAGGATTACCGGGAGAACAATCGTCCCGCATTGTTCGCACTGATGAAGCAGTACAAGGATAAACAGTGGATCATCTTTACCACACGTGCACAGGCTTCTCAATGGCTGGAGTACCAAAACAACAGGGACTATATACCAGAGCTGGAAATTTTGGGGAAGAACCGCTTCGAGAACTACACGAAAACCCGCATTGCCTGCCGGGCAGTGATCGTTCAGGAAGGGAAGATCCTGTTATCCCGTGAAACGAAAGAAGATTTGTGGATGATTCCGGGCGGAGGTCTGGAAGAAGGGGAAACACCGGAAGAGTGCTGTATCCGGGAAACCGAAGAAGAGACAGGTATTGTGGTCAAACCTCTGCGGCGTTACCTGACCATCCGTGAATATTACGAAGAGTACTGTTATGTCAGTCATTACTATGAATGTAAAGTCGTAAGTGACGGGAAGATTCATCTGACTGAGGCGGAAATCAAAGCCGGACTGAGACCGGAATGGCTTCCTCTTACCGAAGCACGGGAAATCTTTTCAACCCATCAGGATTACGCAGAGACAGAAGAGATGCGACGAGGCTTGTATCTGAGGGAATATATAGCATTGAATGAATGGATCAACCAGAGATACAATAAACCGGCAGAATGATAAACGGAGGTAACCGATAATGAAGTATTTACTGGATTTAGGCAACCGCTATGCAAAAGAGAGTACCTGGAAAGACTTTGCACTGACAAAATTCTGTTTATTCTCCATGGGACTGGCAGCTGGGGCAGTCGTTCCGAAAGAGAAGAAAAAAGTGGTCATCGGAATATCCGCAGTTATCTTTACTGCCACCTATATTCCTCTGATGACAAAACTATTCCGAATTGCGATGAACAAGGAGCACTAATCTGCTACTACCAGGAAGGAAATATGGAAACACATACATTTACAACGACAGAGAATCACCAGATCCGGTATTATCTTACAGGCAGAGGAGAACGTATGATCGTGATGATCCATGCGCAGGGAACATCCTCGGTCAGTTATTTTGATGTTGCGGAACAACTCTCTGATACATACAGGGTAGTTCTGGTGGATTGTTACGGACATGGCGACAGTACGCACGATGCCGAACTATACAAAATAGATACGATCGGAAGAGATATCCACGCGTTGATCCACAGTCTGACAAACAACAAGATCACCTTGGTCGGACATTCCTCGGGAGGACTCATTGCGGCATATATTGAAGCAAATTATCACTGTTGTGACAGGCTGATTCTGGAAGACCCTCCGTTCTTTGCCAGCTTCGGGGAAAGGCGCTATAAAACTTTTAATTATGTAGACCTGTCTACGGTATGCCATGAATTCCTGAACCAGACGGAGGAACAGGATTTCGTTCTCTACTATTTTGAACATCAGTATGCCTGGAACTTCTTCCCTGAAAAGAACAGGGAAAAGATCCGCCGCAAATATGCGGAAAGTGCCGGAAAGTACAGAACAAAACATCCGGACAAAGACTTGAAAGTACTATTCTGGCCGAAAGATGCGCTGGAAGCGTTCCGCGGAATGAATGATTATGATCCGCGATTTGGTGAAGCGTTTTATACCGATTCTTTCCATGAACATATCAATTATGAAGAAATGTTAAGTCAGATCACCTGTCCGACGGTTTTCTTAAAAGCCAGGACGAACATTGGAGAAGATGGATTACAGATGTGCGCGCTGACGGAAGAAGACGCGGAGAGGATGGGAGAATTTATTCCGGATTTTCAGATCGTTCATTTTAACTGCGGACATGGAATCCACGTGGAAAAGAAGAAAGAGTTTTTAACTATTCTCCGGTCATAAACCCGGAGCTGTTCAGGGAGAATTGCCATGCGGATCAGAAAAGCAGCCGGTGAAGAAATGCTGAAACTATGGGGATATTCTGACGTCAAAAACGCGTCTCCTACAGCCAGATTCTTTTATCAGAATATAGTCTCAGGGAATACAATTTTCTGGGCTGTGGATCATGAAGGGGAACTGATCGGTGAACTCTATGTATTTCTGGACATGGCGGACAAGGATTTCGGGGATGGCGTCACAACAGCGTATTTCTGCGCATTCCGTGTTCAGAAAGAATACCGTGGCAGGGGACTTGGCACAAAGTTGATGGAAACAGCGCTTGCGGATCTGAAAGACAGGGGCTTCTGCCGGGCAACCATCGGTGTGGATGAAGAACGCAACAGGAGGCTATACCATCGTCTAGGCTTTACAACGAAGGTCAGGGATTGTTATACCGATCCTTGTGCCATGGATGAGAATATGCGTACGGAACGAGTTGAGGAAGGATATAGTTTATTGTCCAGGAATCTGTAATGGATAACAGACAGAAAACAGGTGAGAAGATGAAAGTCGAATGGGTAGATGGATTTGAAATTCAGGTAAAGATTCAAGATGGTACAGCAGTAATATCCGCAAACAAAGAGGGCTTGTTATCTCTGGCAAAACAGCTTACTGCGCTTGCGGAAGGAATGCCGGGAGATCATATCCATTACGACGAACATAATTCCCTGGAAGATGGTTCGTCAGAAATGGTTGTAGAGAGGATTCAATAAGATATGTTTTTCTGCGCGGCAGATTACACGTACATCGGGAGTAGGAAATGAATATATTGCTGGATCTGTTTCTGAGTTTTGCCAAAATCGGTTTATTTACGTTTGGCGGCGGTTATGCCATGATTGCGCTGATTGAAAATACTTGTGTGGCGGAAAAACAGTGGATCACCCATGATGAGATGATGAATATCACGGTGATTGCGGAATCCACACCGGGACCGATTGCCATCAACTGTGCTACGTATGTCGGTTACAAACAGGGAGGAATCGCAGGTTCTCTGACAGCAACTCTGGGGATGATTCTGCCTTCTTTCTGCATTATCTTTGCGATATCCAGATTTCTGGATCATTTTCTGGAGATCGTCTGGATTTCTCATGCCTTTCAGGGAATCAAGATTGCGGTTGGTATTCTGATTCTTGATGCGGCTGTAAACATGCTTAAAAAGATGCAGAAGAAGCCAATGCCCCGGATCATTGTTCTCTGCGCATTTGCGGCAATGATGGTAATCAATATGACAAGTGTGCGCATTTCTTCCATCCTCCTGATGCTTACGGCAGGAATGGTTAGTCTCTTTCTCTTTGTGATAAAGAGACCGGTAATGAAAGGAGGTGCCGGACAATGATCCTCCTGGACTTGTTTATCGGATTCCTGAAGGTCGGATGCTTTGCTTTCGGCGGTGCCTATGGCGCAATCCCTCTGATCCGTGATGTGGTTCTTTCTTACGGCTGGCTGAGTGATGAGATGCTTACGTATATGATTGCGGTCAGTGAAAGCACACCGGGACCGATCATGGTCAATCTGGCTACGTATGTGGGCAGTTCCCAGGCTGGCCTCACGGGATCTCTGATTGCCACACTCGCTGTCGTACTGCCGTCCTTTATCATTGTGCTGCTGGTTACTGCACTCCTGGAAACAGCACTGAATAATCCGTATATCCAGGCGTTGCTCCGCGGCTTGAAACCATGCATGATCGGTATCGTTCTTGCGACAGGGATATCCATGATCCTGAAGAACGGTATCGTGCTTCAAGACAACCATATGTTTATCCGTCCCTTGTTGATGACGATTGGACTTGGTGCCGTATACTTTGGCTCCAGGAGATTCAGAAAAAGAGGCATATCACCAATCCTGCTAATCTGCATATCGGCAGTTGCGGGGATCTTGATTTACGGATAAAAAATCTTTGATACAAATTATCAGATATAAGTCAAGGCTTATATTCCAGGCGAAAAGAGTACAAGATTTATCTGTACCTACTTATAGTCATGGATCAGACAAATATCCTGAACAGATAACGAAAGGATTCTATGTACAGTTATATAACCCTCAGAGAAAAACCGGAAATGATGAATGAGGCAGCTGCCTGGTTTCATGAAAAATGGGGAGTACCAGAAGAAGCCTATCTGGAGTGTATGCGGGCATATCTGGACAAGGAAACTGAGTATGGCTGGTATCTGTGTCTGGAAGATCAGAGAATTATCGGTGGTCTCGGGGTAATCGAGAATGACTTCCATGACCGGAAAGATCTTACCCCGAATATCTGCGCTGTCTATACCGAAGCGTCATACCGCGGACAGGGTATTGCCGGACATCTGCTGGATCTGGCCGTAGATGATCTGCGCTCAAAGGGAATCACCCCGGTATATCTGCTCACAAATCATACAGGTTTTTACGAACGTTACCATTGGGAGTTTTTCTGCCTTGCGCAGGGAGACGGTGAATCAGAGATGTCAAGGATGTATATTCATCGATAGGAGAGAAGAAAATGAGTACGATGTGCGGAGCGAACTGTGATCAATGTAGTTTCAAAAATACCTGTAAAGGGTGTGCGGCAACCTGCGGAAGTCCCTTTGGCGGTTCATGCGTAGCGGCAGAGTACATCAAGATCGGCGGACGGGAGAAGTACGCGGAGTTCAAACAAGGCTTACTGCAGGAAATAAATGCGCTGCTGAAAGACAACGATATTCCTCCTGCTGGTGCGCTGTATGAATTGCCCGGATTCTATGTGAATCTGCCGTATGCGTTTCCCAACGGTGAAACTGTTAAGTTCCTGAAGGACCAGAATATCTATCTTGGAGCACAGATCGAAATCCCGGATGTAGAGAGATGCTGCGGAGTAGTCGCAGACACAACTTTCATCCTGATCTGTTCCTATGGTGAAAACGGAGCCGATCCGGAACTGATTTTGTATAAGAAAAGATAAAAGACTTACCGGGTATCTGTGGAAGAATCAGGAGGATAAATGATGTATTTTTCCGAAAAGACTGCAGCAGAAATCGACAAGCTTTATAAAAACAGAAAACATGTAGAATTAACCATCGGTATTTACAAAGACGGACAAAAAGAAATCATTCACTGGGGACCGGACAGACAGGAGAAAAGTGATGAACTCGTCTATCCCGTAGGTTCCATCTGTAAGCCGTTTACGACATCTTTACTGGCAAAGTATATCAGTGAAGGTAAACTGGATCTTCATACATCAATCAACCGGTATATTCCCGGATTACCAGACCGGTATTATCCAACTCTGGAAAAACTGGCTACACATACTTCGGGGTATACCACACAGCCGTATAATCTTCTTACTACACTTCCTTTCTTCCTCAAAATGAATCAGGAGGGAGGTCTGTTCCATACCAATCCTTTCCGGGGTATTCCTACGGAAGCGGAAATGCTTGAAATCATCCGTAAAACAAAACTGAAAGATAAACCCTATAAGTTTGTGTATTCCAATATCGGAATGAGTATTCTGGGCTATATTGTCGGCCAGGTCAGCGGGGAAGGCTTCTGGGACAGTCTTACCCGTTATATTCAGGAAGATCTTGGACTGAAGAATACCTTCCTCGGGAATGTGGAACTTACCGGATATGACCGGAAGGATCAGCCATGCCGGTGCTGGCAGTGGGAAAAAGGAGATGTGATCGCTCCTGCAGGGGCATTGAATGCCACCGTCAGCGATCTGCTGGACTTTGCGGAAATCAACCTGAATGGTTCCCTCCCGTATCTTTCCGTCTGCCATGAGATCCATGGCCCGTGTGAGAAGAATGCGGACAGCGGACTTGCCTGGAGACTGGAAAAGGATATCCCGGTCAGCTGGCATACCGGGGCAGCCGGAGCCTTCAATGCCTATATCGGTATGAACAGGGAGACACATTCAGCTGTAGCTGTGGCTGTAAATTACGGCCTGGTCAACGCAGAAGAAATCGGGTTCTCCATCCTTAGAAATGACTTGTGACCAGTTACCGCTGTAAGTAAACTACAGCGGTTTTATATGCTTTTGTGAACCGGTTTCTTGCTTTAAGCGTACAGGATACACAGTGACAAAGAGCGGGACAATCCTGTCCGAAAGACGCAGAAGATAAGATTACAGGTACAATGATTTAGATAAAGACTGTTATGAACTTACTGCTTATAACAATCTTTGTTTGTGTTGATATTCTGCTTTCCAGGATATATGATTTTTAATGTTACAAAGAAATATCAAACAGGAGATGAATTCATGAAAACAAAAGGAATTGTATGTGTTTTAAGCTTATGCCTGGCATTGATGTCCGGCTGTAGTTCAAAAGATACACAGGATAATACACCTGCTCCACAGAATAGTGAGTCATCCGGAACAACAATCGAAGAAACAGAAGATGTGGAAGGTGAACTTGTCATTTATACATCCATGTATCCGTTTGCGATTGATATGATGGATAAGATCTTAAAGGAAAAGTTTCCGAAGCTGGTTCCCGGGAATGACGGCAGTTTCTTCTTTTATTCCGGAACGAGTGCGCTGATTACCAAGATCTACGGAGAAATGGGCGAGAAGCGTGATCAGCCGCTGGATGCGGATATGTTTATGGTAGCGGAACCTGCATTCTCACTTGAACTGAAGGACTACGGATATTTACATCCGTTTGAAGTAGAGAATCCGGATAAATTGCTGCGGTTTGACTATGATGAAGAGGGTTACTGGTATCCTGTTCGTGTGTTGAATATGGTATTGGCACGCAATCCTGAGAAAGAAAGTTACTGGGCAGAGAAAGGCGTAACGATCCCGAAATCTTATAAGGATTTCGCGTATGATCCTTCGTTAAAGGGTTATATTTCCATGAGTGATCCGATGACCAGCGGCTCAGCGTATGCGTCTGTAGTAGCTTTGCTCGATAAGTACGGAGAAGAATATCTGGACAAGTTAAGCGAAAACAAGGTTATGCGTGAATCCGGTTCTACCGCCATCGCAAAGCTTCAGAGCGGTGAATGTGCTTCCATCATGATCCTGGAAGAATCGATTCTGAAATATATTGATGATGAAGAAAAGAAGGGGAATAAAGTCAATAATCTGGAGATCATCTATCCTGAAGATGGTGTGATTCTGGTACCTTCAACAGTTATGATCGTAGCGGAAGAATACTCCAAGAATGTGAATACAGAGGCTGCGGAAGCAGTCGCAAAGTGGATGCTGACAGAAGAAGCACAGGAGATCATCATGCAGGCGTATATGCACTCTGTGCTGGCTTCCGAAACAAAATACCCGGCTCATTCTATTGATACAAATGAACTGATAGATATGGATATGGGCGTAAACTGGGAAAAGGCTTATCACGAACGTGAAGAAATCAATAATCTCTGGACAGAAAAAGTCACAAAATAATCAGGTTTAACACATAAAAGGATGCACAAGATGGATAAATCGACAGTAAATGAACATCTGAAAACAACGATGATGTCAGCTTCAATGATCGTAAAAACAGGTCTTGTCATCCTTTTTCTGTCTGGTCTATGTATGACCTTTATGGGGTATCAGGGAAAGAAAGTCTTTGATACTTCCGGATTCAGCTCAGAGAACAGCTACTACTCAATTTATGAATTATCCAGGGATGTATCACAAATCTGGGAGAAGGAGATTCTTTCTTCTGTAAACCAACTTGCACCGGAAGAACAAGAATCACTGAGTCATGTGAGTGATGTGCTGCTTGCGGACGAACTGGGAGAAGAGATCCATACGGATAACCAGGAATACAGGTATAAGCTATTATATACGTCTTATCTCTTTGGAGGACCAAAACTAAGTACTTCTGAACGTAAAAGAATAACAAGTGAGAATCACCCGGAAGAACTGCGTGCAGAGCTTCTCCGCTGTATAACAGATGAAAGCCATAAGCTGCCGGATGACGTGAAAAACAAAGCGGAAGTGCTGCAGGGAACAGACCGTCAGAAAGTACTGTTTCAGGCATACTTTACCAGTTGCAGTGCTTCTTACTCATCACTTGCGGATCATATAAACCAGCTGAAGAAAGCCGTACGTGGTAAAGAGCAGCAAATTCAGGCATTCAAGATGATCTCTGACGGGGATATGACCTGGTTCAGACAGTTTATGATCAGTCATAACCGTACAATCATCCTGCTGGGAATCCTGCTTATGCTGGATGCTGTGATTCTGGCGCTGATGATGTCGGCAGACAGGAGATGGTCATTTGATGCTAAGTGGATATTGATCCTGCTGATCGTTGATTTTCTGCTTGTCTTCCAGATCCTTCCGCTTCTTCATATCCTGTTGGGGGCATTATTTCCGGACGGTTCTTTCTCACTCTCTGTCCTGCAGAGACTGATTACCTATCCGCTGAATGTTGAAGCAGTAAAGAACACAGTGATTGCGTCTGTCGCAACCATGATCCTCGGGACATTACTTGCGTTCCCGCTTGCGTTTCTGATCGGCAGAACAAACCTCTACGGCAGAAAATTTTTCCGGTCTCTGTTTGTGATTACATACATGGTTCCTCCGTATGTAGGTGCTATGGCCTGGCTGAGATTGATGAATCCGAACGTCGGTGTGATCAATCTCTGGCTGCGCAGTATCTTCCATCTGGGGAACACTCCGGGTCCCCTGAATGTCTACAGTCTTCCGGGAATGATCTGGGTACTGACCACGTTCTATTATCCGTATGCGTTTATTACGATAAGCAGGGCAATGGAGAAAATGGATCCTACTCTGGAAGATGCCAGCCGGATCTCCGGTGCGTCACCCTTGAAAACAATATTCAAGATTGATCTTCCCCTGATGATGCCTTCGCTGCTTGCGGGTGCTCTATTGGTCTTTGTCAGTGCCGCAAGTTGTTACGGAATACCATCCATTATCGGCAAACCCGGTAACGTCAACACGATAACGACACGGATCGTGGAATATACTTCGCTGGGTCAGAAGGGAATACGGGATGCGACAGCCCTGTCTGTTTTCCTGATGGCATTGGCAATCCTGATCCTGTTGATCTCTGATGTCGTATTGGCTAAGAAGCAGTACATCACGGTGTCCGGCAAGTCTGTGACACCGACCCTGATTCATCTGCGTTCTTTCCGCTGGCCTCTGACAATCCTGGTGTCTCTGTTTGCGGCGGTAGTGATCGTTCTGCCGTTCATGACGATTCTGCTTACATCCTTTAAGACAGATGTAGGCAAGAGTATCCTTGCGGCAGGAAACTTCACTACAGCGAACTGGATAACGGTATTTGCCAGAACAGAAACCATGCACTGTCTGAAGAATTCACTGTTGTTTGCCTGTGCTGCAGCATCCGCAGGTATTGTGATCTCGACCGTAATGAATTATCTGCAATTGCGTACACAGCTGCGGGGAAGGTCTGTTCCGGCATTTCTGATTACTCTTGGTTCAGGTACGCCGTCTGTAGTGATCGCTTTGGGATTGATTATGACCATGCGGGGGAATTACGGAATTAATATCTACGGAACTTCCGTTATTATGATTATTGCCTATCTGATCAAGCATCTGATGATGGGTATGCGTACGGTATCTTCCAGTATGAGCCAGGTACATTATTCTCTGGAAGAGTGTTCGCAGATCTCCGGTGCCAGCTGGTTACGCACAATGTGGAAGATTACCGGTCCGTTGATTTTCCCGTCGATAGCAGCTGGTTGGTTCCTGATCTTTATTCCGAGTTTCTATGAATTGTCCATGACTACACTTTTGTATTCCGGGACAACCAAGACCATTGGCTTCCAGCTCTATGAATACTGGACCTTTACCAGTCAGCCGATGAGCTGCGCCATGGCGATTGGTATACTGCTGTTTGTGGTTGTGCTGAATTTCCTGCTGGGACGTATTACCAAGGGGCGTTTCTCAATATAAGTATTACGGATGAATGAAAGGTTTACTGCGTATGGGTAAAGTAACATTGAAACATATTACGAAAGCATTCGGTGAGAGTGTGGTTGTCAGGGATATAGATCAGGTTATCCGGGAAGGTGAATTTGTGACACTGTTAGGACCTTCCGGCTGCGGAAAGACTACACTGTTACGAATGATTGCGGGATTTGAGAAGCCGACTTCCGGAGAAATCTATTTTGATGATGAACTCGTATGCGGAGGAAAGACTTTCCTTCCTCCGGAGAAGAGAGGAATCGGGATGGTATTCCAGAACTATGCTGTGTGGCCGCATATGACCGTACATGACAACGTGGCATATCCTCTCACAATCAAGAAAATGCCCAAAGAAGAAATACGCAAGCATGTGGAAGAATCGCTGGAACTGATGCACCTGGAAAAGTATGCGCAGAGATTGCCGGGACAGCTATCCGGTGGGCAGCAGCAGCGTGTAGCCCTGGCACGTGCTCTGGTAGCGAAACCCAGACTGTTGCTGCTTGATGAGCCGTTATCCAATCTGGATGCCAAACTGCGTGAATCCATGCGTTTTGAAATCAAGAGATTGCAGAAAACTCTGGGTATTACGGTAATCTATGTAACACATGACCAGACAGAAGCCATGGCAATGAGTGACAGGATCTTTGTGATCAACCGTGGTGGCTTGCAGCAGGCAGGGACTCCGGAAGAGATATACAATCAACCGGTTAACCCGTTTGTGGCAGATTTCCTGGGTAAGATTGATTTTTTTAAGGGTATATCTGAAAATGGACGGATCACTCTTCCGGATATGGAGAACCAGTCCCTGTCTTACATAGGAACACTTGCAGGAGATGTCTATGTGGCAATACGCCCGGAGAATATGATCTTTGCGGAGAGCGGGGAATTATCTGGTATCCTGGAAACACAGTACTATCTTGGTGATGTGGATGACTGCCGGGTACGGATCGGAGATACACTTGTCCGGGTTATTACGGATGGATACGCGTACAGGAATATGCAGGAAGGGCAGAAAGTACAGCTGGAAGTACGAGACTTCATCGTATTTAAGGATGACGGATCCCTGGAAGAGATGCTGAAGATCAAGACATAAACAGGAGAGCTGAGAATGAGTAAGGGGAAACAATCATATCGTATACTGGATGGAACAACCCTGAAGATCATCGCCATGATCAGTATGATCATCGATCATGTGGGTGATAACTTCTTTCCGGAACAGACATGGATGCGTATTGTCGGACGTATAGCTTTTCCGATATTTGCTTTTTGTATTGCGGAAGGCTTCAGTCATACTCATGACCGCCGTAAGTATCTTCTCCGCATGGGAATCTTTGCGTGTATCAGTGAAATACCCTTTGATCTTGTCACTTCCGGAAAGATACTGGAATTTACCCATCAGAACATTATGATCACATTCTTCTGGGCAATCCTGGGACTGATGTGCTTTGAAAAGATCAATGGACGTAAGACGAAAACTGCCAGATTCTGCGGTATTGCGGTATTGATGATTTTTGCGGTTAGTTCACTTTTGCTGGGAATGGACTACAACATCCTGGCTGTAGGATTGATCTGCATTTACTACTTCCTGCGTGATAAAGCGCCTGTGTGGAACCATGTCGCTGCGATGGTATACCATGTACTCCTTCGGAATGTAGGAGTCTACTTGTATGGTTTACTGGGATTTCTTCCTCTTTTCCTGTACAACGGTAAGCGTGGAAGAGGTTTGAAATGGCTGTTTTACATCTTTTATCCTGCTCATCTGCTGGTGATTTGGCTGCTGAAGATGTTCTAAAGGAGAAGCGTTGTGGAGTATACAGTGAATATCAACGGAATTGATGTGAAAGCACAGTTCAGTGAGAAATCCATCACGGAGATCTTTATTCCTCTGCTGGAGAATCTTTCACATATCCATGATTTGAAGAAAAGACGTATTCTGGTGATGCTGGCTGCTCCTCCCGGTGCCGGAAAGAGTACTCTGGTCAGTTTCCTGGAAACTCTCGCAAAAGAAGTGATTCCCGGGAAAAAAGTACAGGCAATCGGTATGGATGGATTTCACCGGAGGCAGGAATATCTGTTATCTCATACTGTATCTGTGAATGGTCAGGAGATCCGTATGGTTGAAATCAAAGGCGCTCCGGCTACCTTTGATTTGGAAAAACTGACAGATAAGGTGAAAGAAGTTACGATGGCACAGTCCTGCTTGTGGCCGGTATATGACAGATTACTGCATAACCCCATAGAAGATGTGATCACTGTGGACGGGGATATTGTTCTGCTTGAAGGAAACTATCTGTTATTGGACATGGATGGTTGGCGTGAATTGTCCGGATATGCGGATTATACGATTGCTGTACAGGCAGAAACTGAATTCCTCAGAGCACGGCTGACAGCCAGGAAAGAAGCCAGCGGGAATACAAGGGAAAAAGCAGTTCAGTTTGTGGATTTCAGTGATATGGCGAATGTCCGGTTATGTCTGGAGAAGACAAGAAAGGCTGATCTTGAACTTGTGATCAACCCGGAAACAGAAGAGTTTGAATACAAAGAATAAACAGGTCTTCAGATCTGTTTTTTTACTTGAGATATATTTTAAATCATGTATATAGTTTCTCTGGAACAGGAGGATAGCCATGGATCATCGTCTTTATCCTATGATTTTCAAGAGAAAGTCATTTCACCTATTTCGTAATCTGGAGACTGTACCAATCACTGACGAAGATATTACAGAGATTCAAAAAGCATATCAACAGTTCATACCACTGTATCCCGATATCAAAACAGAGATCTGTTTTGTGCCGGCAGAAGAGTCTGGGTGTAATCGCGGAGAGGAATACTGTATCTATCTCTACAGTGAAAAGAAAGAGAACTATCTGGCAAATATCGGTTATCTCGGTGAACAGCTTGATCTGTATCTGGTATCCAGGAATATTGCGACATTGTGGTTTGGCATAGGCAAACCGCAGGAAATAACCCGGAATGGATTGGCGTTTGTAATCATGATCGCTGCGGCAAGGATCGCGGATGAAACAAAGTTCCGGAAAGATATGTACAAAAGCAAGAGAAAACCGGCAGAAGAAGTATGGCAGGGAGCTTACATGGATGGTGTCACGGATATAGTGCGTTATGCGCCGAGTGCGTGCAATACACAGCCATGGCTGGTCAGAAATGAAGGAGATTTGTACATTTACCGGTATAAGAAACAGGGTAAGAGAGGTATTATGCCTGCGGATAAAGTATCTCTGTATAATCGCATAGATCTTGGGATATTCCTGTGCTTTGTGGACCTGTGTCTGGAGCATCAGGGTATATCCATGCGCAGAGAATTATTTCCGGATCACGGTGAAGACCAGGAGTATGTACTGAACGCTGTCTATCATTGTGAAAGAAAGCAGGGAGTATAAACGATGATCATACGTGAGTTAAGGAGTGATGAGAGCAAACTTCTGAAGGATTATCTTTACGAAGCGATATTTATCCCTGAAGGAATGGAACCTCCGGATAAGAGTATCCTGGAACAACCCGAACTGGCTTTGTACTATACAGATTTCGGAGCAGGTAAGGCAGACCTGTGTCTTGTGGCAGAAGACAGCGGGAAGGTCATTGGCGCTGTCTGGACCAGGATCATGAACGATTACGGACATGTGGATGAAGAGACTCCATCGCTTGCGATTGCTGTAGACAAGGAATACCGCGGACAGGGGACAGGAAAGAAACTGATGTACGCAATACTTGACCGTCTCAAGGAACAGGGATTCTCTGCTGTATCTCTCTCCGTACAGAAAGCCAACCAGGCAGTACGTTTCTATCAATCACTGGGATTTACCATTCTGAAAGAAAATGATGAGGAATATATCATGATCCGCAAGTTACAGGATATATCATAGATCATCCTACGTATAGATGAATATGCTATAATATTTAACATGATGCATATTACTGCAGTCTGAGTGTCAAGGAGAACAGATCATGGCAGATGAAGTAAACAAAACATTAACTGATGAAGAGAATGAAAATCGTAATTTTATCTATAACTTTATAAAGGAAGATATCTCTGAAGGCGGACAGTTTGAGGGGATGACCGTGCATACACGTTTCCCTCCGGAACCGAACGGATATCTCCATATCGGGCACTGTAAAGCATTGTGCATCGATTTCGGCATGGCGGAGAAGTTCGGCGGTATGTGCAACCTGCGTATGGATGATACCAACCCCGCTAAGGAAGACACCGAATATGTCGACGCAATCAAGGAAGATATTCATTGGCTCGGATTTGACTGGGGAGATCGTTTCTACTACGGTTCGGATTACTTTGATCAGGATTATGAGTATGCGGTAGAACTGATCAAGAAGGGTCTGGCTTACGTCTGTGAGCTGACACCGGAACAATTCCGGGAATACCGCGGAGATACTTCAACTCCTGCCAGATCTCCGTACCGTGATCGTCCGGTTGAAGAAAACCTTCGTTTATTCGAGAAGATGAAGAACGGGGAAGTAGAAGAGGGAAAGATGACTCTGCGTGCGAAGATCGATCTTGCGAGCGGTAATTTCAACATGCGTGATCCGGTGATCTATCGTATACGTTTCATTAACCATCATCGTCAGGGTACCAAGTGGTGTATCTATCCAATGTATGATTTTGCGCATCCGATTCAGGATGCTCTGGAAGGTATTACCCACTCGCTTTGTTCCCTGGAGTATGAAGATCACCGTCCTCTGTATAACTGGATGGTGGAGAATGTGTCTATTCCTTATCATAAACCACGTCAGATCGAGTTTGCCCGTCTTGGTATCGACCACACAGTGATGAGTAAGCGTAAGCTGAGAAAACTTGTGGAAGAGAACTATGTTTCCGGATGGGATGATCCTCGTATGCCTACGCTCTGTGGTTTGAGAAGACGCGGATATACACCGGCTTCAATCCGTAATTTCTGCGATACGATCGGTGTAGCCAAGAACTCCAATGTGATTGAATATGCGGAACTGGAACGTTGTCTGCGTGATGATCTGAATAAGACAGCAGAGCGTACCATGGCAGTTCTGCATCCGGTAAGACTGACGGTAACGAACTATCCGGAAGGACAGTCCGAGAGTTTTGAAGTGGAGAATAACCCGACAGATCCCGCACAGGGAACCCATACGATTACGTTCAGCCGTCATCTCTGGATCGAAGAAGAAGACTTCCTGGAAACACCGATTCCGAAGTATAAGAGATTATACCCGGGGAATGAAGTACGTCTGAAAGGCGCATATCTGGTGACCTGTACAGGATGCCGCAAGGATGATGACGGCAACGTTGTGGAAGTATTCTGTGAATATGATCCGGAATCCCGCGGCGGTAATCCGGCAGATGGAAGAAAAGTAAAAGGTGCCACAATTCACTGGGTAGACTCAGAGAACTGCCTGGATGCGGAAGTAAGATTGTATGATAATCTGTTCTCAGATCCGAATCCGGATGCGGCAGACAAGAACTTCCTTGACGCATTGAATCCGGACAGTCTGACGATTCTGAACGGATGTAAGGTAGAAAAATCCATGGTGGAAGTTGCGGAAGAATTCGACCGCCGTGAAAACCGCACCACGACAACAGCGCCGACATTCCAGTTCATGCGTGTAGGTTTCTTCTGCCTGGATAACAAAGACTGTTCCGCGGATCATCTGGTATTCAACCGTACCGTATCATTAAAAGACAGTTTTAAGAAATAAGATCTGAAAGAAAGAGATATCTTTATCATGGGATTTCTCTTTTTTCATGGAGGTACAGATGAAACTGACCGGTAAACAATTACTTGCGCTGAAATACTATGAAGGAGATGTCAGTGGTAAAGATCCTTTCTGGGGAGATCCAAAAGCATATGTGACGATCAATTCCCTGTTCTTTGATGGTGCCGGTACCGAACAGAGAAGGGCAGCGGAGAAGAAATATCTGAATCCCGCAATCATTGAAGACCCGGAGAGACTCATGGATTTGTGCAGAAATCTGCTCAGCGCGTTTCATACACCGGATCTTCGTCAGCCCAGAATATCTTACCGTGTAGAAAGATACGCGGATTATCTGGAGATGAAAGCACATGGCTGTACGGTATCGTTTACTTCCACCTCAACCGGAGGCTTCCTCAGTTCCTATGGTGACCGTATCGGCATCGCGTTGATTGAGTTTGAAATTCCTGCAGGTATACCATGTTTCCCGTTTGCGGAGATGTTACAGGAAGAGTATAAGAAAACGGAGGAACAGGAGATCTTACTTCCTCCGGGATTAGCACTGGAGATTCGGGAGATTCCTTTACAGGCAGAAGACACACAGATCCATGACGCCAAAGGGAATCCTCCCCTGGTAAAAGCTCATATCCGTGTTGCCGGATACGCGCAGATTCCAGGGTCTGCGGATGAATCAAAGATTCCGGATACAGAAAGTGTTAATGCAGGAATACGGCTATATCAGGCGTTAAACACAGGAACAGTTCCTTCTGTGCAAGATACGGAAAAATATATTGCCTGGAAGAAGAATCTGCGGAATTGTCTTCTGGAAGAATTCAGGAAAGGATCGGGAGTATGATTGTGGCGTTTATTATATGGACAGCCTGCAGCGCATTATTTCTGGGAATATCGGTTTATGATCGTAAACTGGATAAACCTGCAGGTTTCTTTTCGAACAGTGAACCTCCGCAGGTGACAGATGTACAGAAGTATAACAAGGAAGTCAGCCGGCTCTGGCTGTGGTTTGCGATACTGATGGAGTTACTGGGTGTACCATTTCTCGTTCTGCATCAGAATTCACCGTGGTTTATTCTCCCGGTTCTCGGGACTGTTGCGTTATGTCTGGTGTTAGTCGTTCGGTATATGAAGATTGAATCTAAATACAGAAAATAGAGGTGTGATTATGTTTGAATACAGAGTTGAAGTATATATGGTTAAGGAAGCTGAGAGGGCGATGAATCTTCTGGCTATGGATGGATGGCGTGTAATTGCGGTAACTCCGGACCATGCGAAAGGGTACGGGATCATCGTTACGTTTGAACGTGAAATCGTCTGATTTTTAGTTTTAAGGAAATAGTATTCGTTAATCCTGTAAACTCTGCTAGAATAGTCAGTACAGGGTTTGGAAGTATATGGATTTAAGTCAGTTGTTTATCTTGCAGTTTGTGATGTTTGCGGAAATGGCGGCTGGTTATTATCTTTGCGCCATGCATGTGCTGAAACCTTCCGATCGTTCCGTATTGTCAAAAATGGTGATCAATGTTCTTCTTCCCTGTAATATTATCCATTCTTTTAATATTGAAATGAACGCGGATGTACTGCAGAAGTTTATCCAGGTATTACTGATCTCTTTCGGAGCGCAATTACTCTGTACGATAGTCAGTAAGTATGCGTACAACAAACTGCCGCATGAACAACGTTCCGTGCTGCAGTATGCGACAGTGTGTTCCAATGCAGGATTCCTGGGCAATGCGGTGGCGGAAGGCGTATACGGTGCAGCGGGCTTGTTGTACTGTCAGATCTATCTGATTCCCCAGAGAATCGTCATGTGGTCTGCGGGTGTATCCTACTTTGCGGAACAAGCGGAAAAGGGCAGCGCGTTGAAAACGATCCTGAAACATCCGTGTATTATTGCGCTGGAAATCGGGCTTGTGCGTATGGCTTTACAGATTCCGGTTCCGGCCGGAATAGATAGTTTTCTCTCCGGATTGGGGAGATGTTCTACTCCCATGGTAATGTTGTTTCTGGGGATGATTCTGGCAGAAGCAGGGTTAAAAGGCATGTTTACGAAACCTAATCTGTTCTTCTCATTTATCCGTCTGATTCTGATTCCGGTATTGGTGTTGATTCCTTGTGTATTACTGCATCTGGATCCTATGGCTGTCGGTTTATCGGTTTTGCTTGCGGCGATGCCGGCAGGGACAACGACAGCGGTATTGGCTGAACAGTACCATGCGGATGTGGAATTTGCGGCAAACTGTATCGTACTGACGACGGTATTGTCAATTGCGTTACTTCCCGTTTGGGTATATGTATTGAATGTAATCTTATGATAAGGTGTTGAATATGGATGAAAAAGAAACTGAAGTTCTGCGCAAAGGCGGAATAAAAATAGGAAAAAATGAATCGGTTCTGGAAGCGATACGCAATGGTCTTCCGCACTGGATCCATGAGACTGTAGATGATGATACTTATGTGATCGGGAAAAGATATCTGCGTGAGTGTACTTGTTCAGAGTGCGGGTATAAAGTCAGTTTTGAACGTCCTGTCTGCCCGCATTGCGGTGTAAAGATGAGAAAGTTCTGATTCTATCATCTTTAGATTCGGTGTTATTTCTGTACCATGTTTTCTGTTAAGATTAAGGTACAGAGAGGAGGCTGCCGATATGACAAATAATGAAATTCTTCCGGTAAGGGAAAAGAAGAAACTGAATATCCGGATCCCGGATTATACACTTGGTGAAGAGCTGTTTAATTCGATTTCTCACGGCATAGGAGCTGTTTTCAGTATTGTGGCACTGGTGCTGTTGGTGGTAAAAGCTCACGGAGTTCTGGCGGAGACAGCAGTATCTCTGTATGGTTCTACGATGATCGTCCTGTACACGATCTCCTGTATCTATCATGCGTTGTCACCGAATCTGGAAGGGAAGAAAGTACTCCGGGTCATTGATCACTGTAATGTATTTCTGCTGGTGTACGGTACGTATATTCCGGCGATGCTGCTTGGTATAGGCGGCAGACTCGGATGGCTGATGTGTACCGGGGTGGGGATAGTGACCTTGATCGGAATAATTCTTACCTGTATCAATATCGATAAATATACGCTTCCTGCAGTAATCTGCCATCTGGTTAACGGATGGTCTGTGGTGATGGTTATTCCGAAGCTGATCCAGGTGATGGGTATACAGGGGATAATCTATATTGCTGTGGGGGGAGTAATGTATACCATCGGAGCGATCCTGTACGGTCTGGGGAAGAAGGTCCGTTACATGCACAGTGTATTCCATATCTTCTGTATGCTTGGTACATTCTTCCAGTTCTGGGGTATCTATCAGTATCTGCTGTAAATCTGAGGATAAAAAAGCCCGGTTTGTGTAAACCGGGTTTTTATGTGGTTTTTTACTTTTCTTCGAGCTGAGGGCCGGCAGAAACAAGTGCTTTACCTGCAGGGTTGTATTCATACTTATGGAAGTTCTTGATGAATCTTCCTGCGAGGTCTTTCGCTTTTGCTTCCCATTCTGCAGGATCTGCGTATGTGTCACGAGGATCCAGGATTGCAGGATTGACACCAGGCAGTTCTGTCGGTACTTCGAAGTTGAAGTAAGGAATCATCTTTGTCGGAGCCTTGTTGACTTCACCGTCCAGGATCGCGTCAATGATACCACGTGTATCCTTAATGGAGATACGCTTGCCTGTACCGTTCCATCCGGTGTTGACCAGATATGCCTTGGCACCGCTCATCTGCATTCTCTTAACGAGTTCTTCACCATACTTTGTCGGATGCAGTTCAAGGAATGCCTGACCGAAGCATGCGCTGAATGTCGGTGTAGGTTCAGTAATGCCACGTTCTGTACCAGCCAGCTTAGCAGTAAAGCCGGAGAGGAAGTAGTACTGTGTCTGTTCCGGAGTAAGAATGGATACCGGAGGCAGTACGCCGAAAGCGTCAGCAGACAGGAAGATTACATTCTCTGCAGCAGGGCCAGTGGAAACAGGACGTACGATCTTTTCGATATGGTTGATCGGGTAGGAGACACGTGTATTTTCTGTTACGCTCTTATCAGCGAAATCACATTTGCCTTCTGCGTCAACAGTAACGTTTTCCAACAGCGCGTCACGTCTGATCGCGTTGTAGATATCCGGTTCGGAATCCTTGTCAAGGTTGATAACCTTTGCATAGCAGCCACCCTCAAGGTTGAAGACACCGTTGTCATCCCAGCCGTGTTCGTCATCACCGATCAGCAGACGTTTAGGATCTGTGGACAGTGTTGTCTTACCTGTGCCGGAGAGACCGAAGAAGATCGCTGTGTTCTTGCCTTCCATGTCTGTGTTCGCAGAGCAGTGCATGGAAGCGATACCCTTCAGCGGCAGGTAGTAGTTCATCATGGAGAACAGACCTTTCTTCATTTCACCACCATACCATGTATTCAGGATCACCTGTTCATGGCTTGTGATATTGAACGCAACTGCTGTTTCGGAGTTGAGTCCGAGTTCTTTATAGTTGTCAACCTTAGCCTTGGAAGCTGTATATACGATAAAGTCAGGTTCATAGGTTTCCAGTTCTTCTGCTGTCGGCTGAATGAACATATTCTTGACGAAATGTGCCTGCCATGCGACTTCCATGATGAAACGTACAGCTAAACGTGTATCTTTGTTTGCACCGCAGAATGCGTCCACAACAAACAGTCTCTTTCCGGACAACTGTTTCTGAGCAAGTCCCTTCAGGATATACCAGTTCTCTTCGCTGAGCGGATGGTTGTCATTCGGATATTCCGGGCTGTTCCACCAGACGGTATCCTTGGAGTTTTCATCCATGACAATGTATTTGTCCTTAGGAGAACGTCCGGTATAGATACCTGTCATAACATTGATTGCGCCGAGCTCTGTCAGCTGACCTTTGTCATAGCCTTCCAGATCCGGTCTTGTCTCTTCTTCGAATAAGAATTCGTAAGAAGGATTGTAAATGATTTCTGATGCCCCGATAATTCCATACTTTTCCAAATTGATTTCTGCCATTAATATTACCTCTCTTCTAATCAGGCATGATTTTTTGCAGCATGAACCTCATACTGTAAATCAAATATATTGGAATAACCCAAACTTCCACAAATATTATACATTAAGTATTTGTTAAAAGAGTAACAAACTTTTTTTCTATTCTTATAACAAATCTTTATTTATTCCGAATACCTATGAATGGATCTCAAACATATCTCTCGGGAAAAGGGATAAAGATTCTGCGCCGGTCTCGGTAACCAGCACCATATCCTCTACACGCATGTACATTTCACCGGGGAACATCATCTTCGGTTCGGAACAGAAGACCATACCCGGTAACATCACTTCATCTTCCAGGTCTGTCAGCATCGGGAATTCGTGGCAGTCAATACCAATCTGATGGCCGTTCATCCCGTGTTTCTGTACACGGAAGTACTGGCCGTAGCCATGAGCGTCCACATAGTCCGTGATCATCTTGTAGGTTTCATTCACATTTGTCTTATACGGTACGATACTGTTGATCATATTGACCTGGGCATCCTGGAGAACCTTGTATCCCTGTTTGATATATTCCGGTGCTTTGCCCCAGTACAATGTTCTGCCCCAGTCGGAACAATATCCATCCTTGACAAATCCGATGTCAAACGCAATGCCGGTATTCGGCAGTAGACGGTATGTGCGTGGGAAGTCATAGTTCTGCTCGGGAGTAAAGGTCCCTCTGGTCTTGAAGCCGATCGTCGGAGGGAAGGAGAAATCCTCCATACCGTTTTCCATGCAGTAACGCATTAACATATCTTCGGCTTCAGCCATGGTCATCCCTTCGGTAAAGTGTTCTGCCACATACATGATTGCCTGGTCAGTGAATCTTGCCTTGTAACGCAGCTGTTCGATCTCCTGCGCATCCTTGACCTTACGCAGATCCTTTAACAATAACTCCGCATCTACAGCTTCCGCTTCCGGATCCAGATCTTTCACAGCTCTCTTCAGCCATTCCGCGCAGTCACCTCCGATACCGATCTTCTTTCCCTTAACAAAGAATGACAGGGTATCTTCCATCTGGTCAAAGTAGGAAGTAGTGACTTCACATCCCGGGAAATCATCTTTCAGACGGGGAATACATACGATCTTACAGTCTCCTTCCGCCGACAGCCAGAGTACTGCCTCAGGAAGAATATGAGAAGACCTGTATCCACCGATATTATTCATACAACTTCTCTGCCAGAAGTACTTTGTGCACTCACTGACATACTGCAGATTAGGTCCGGTCGCATACAATACACCGTCTAATCCGGCTTCCCGGATCACATTCAAGATTCTTGTTCTGCGTTCACTCATGATACATACCTCATTTCCTTGAAATCAGTATAGTCTATAAATAATCGATGAAAAAGAGAAAGTAAGAGATCTCTCGGGTATAATAAACGTATGAAAAGATGCCCTTATGCCAGACAATGCGGAGGATGCCAGTACCAGGGAATACCCTATGAGGAACAGCTGAAACGCAAACAAAAAAGATCAGAAGAACTGTTGGGATCCTTCGGAAAGGTAGAACCTATCATTGGCTCTGACCCTTATCTGCAGTACCGGAATAAAGCCCAGATCAGTTTTATGTCTCTGAACAAGAAGATCCTGATGGGTAACTATATGACCGGTACACACCGGATCGTGGAGATTGAACGATGCGAATTATTGCCGGATCTGACGAATGAGATCTTCCGGACGATTCGTGATTTGTTAATTTCTTTTCGTCTTTCTGTATTCAACGAACATACGATGGAGGGCTTCCTCAGACATGTGCTGATCCGCACGGACAGCAACGCAGAGAAAGCTATGGTTACCCTCGTGACCGGCACGAAGATATTCCCGAAGAAGAAAGACTTTTTGAAAGAATTGCTGCAGAGACATCCGCAGATCATCTCTGTGATACAGAATATCAATAACAGACATACCAGTATGATCCTGGGAGATTACAGTACGGTTCTGTATGGAAAAGGGTATATCGAGGATGAACTCTGCGGATACCGTTTCCGTATCTCTCCGGAATCGTTCTATCAGATCAATCACGCGCAGACGGAAAAACTGTATGCCACAGCAATCCTGGCCGCAGATCCTGATCCGCTGGATACTGTGCTTGATGCATACTGCGGGATAGGGACAATCGGTATATGCATGGCAGAGAAAGTGAACAAAGTCATCGGAGTGGAAATTAACAAGCACGCAATCCGGGACGCCGGAATAAACGCGGAAATCAATCATCTGGAGAATACGGTATACTTTGCGGAAGATGCCGGAGAATTCATGCGTAAGCACGCAAAACAGAAAGATATTGATACGGTGATCATGGATCCTCCCAGGGCAGGGGCAGATAAGGTGTTCTTGTCTTCTCTGGTACAACTAAACCCAAAGAAGATCGTATATATCTCCTGTAATCCGGAAACGCAGAAGAGAGATCTTCAGTATCTGACTTCCAAAGGGTATAAAGCAGGACTGATCCAGCCATACGATCTTTTCCCGATGACAGAACATATAGAATCAGTAGTAAAACTTACCCGGACAAGGTAGTGACTATAGAAATCTTATTTATAGATTGATTAATCAGGATTTGGGAGGAGCATTGGGATGAAAGAAAACATTGTACAGAAGCTTACATCAAAAGATGATAAATATGCCTGTGCCTTTACTGATAGAATTGTTACAGAAAGCCATGATACAGATGAATGGTATGAATACTTTGAGGATGTTGCTTCGTTGCTCGACCATCCAAAGTCATTGGTAAGAAATCGAGCTTTGTATATCCTTGCGGCAAACGCACAGTGGGATGAAGAAAACCGGTTCGATCTCATCCTTCCGGATTATCTGAAACACATCACCGATGAAAAGCCCATCACCGCC
>JAFWFE010000006.1 GCA_017512555.1 Solobacterium sp.
GTTCCGATGATGACGATATGCAGGATCCCATCTCAACAAGTGTTGAAGAAATGGGTAAAGCTGAATTCGAAGACACCAACAAGAAACACAAATAATCATTAATCAAAGTATTGATACACAGAAACCCCGGGATATAGTATTTCCGGGGTTTTTCGTATTCCTGACGATGATTTATATCTTGTATGCCGTACTTTATGGCCTTCATATCGCAATTCCGTTTTCGATCCGGACTGAATGGACAGTACTCATCGTTATCGCACTTCTGCGGGCAGTGCTGAAACTTGGCGAACAGCGGACCAATCACTATATTGCCTTTACGTTATTAGCCATTATCCGTGACCGGGTATTTCAGGCACTGCGAAGACTTTGTCCGACAAAACTGGAAGGCCGGGATAAAGGAGATCTGATTTCGCTGATCACTTCGGACGTGGAACTTCTGGAAGTATTCTATGTACATACGATTTCACCGATATGTATTGCCTTCCTGGTCGAACTGATCATGGTGATCTTCATCGGATCATACTACTGGAGTCTTGGACTTCTTGCGCTTGCGGCATTTGTCTGTGTGGGTGTGATTCTGCCGGTGATCATCTCTAAGCGAAGCGGTAATCTGGGGGATGAACTTCGCGCGGATAACGGCGAACTGGCAACCTACATGCTTGAAAGTATCCGTGGCCTGGATGAGACAATTCAGTACGGCGGGGGAGAGAAACGTCTTCAAAACCTGACGAAGAAAACGATTGAACTTTCTGAAAAACAAAGCAGGCTGAATAAACTCACCGGTGTGAATCTGGCGTTGGCTAACACGTTTATCTTGTTCTTTGATATTGCGATGCTGGCACTTTCATCGGTACTTTACAGTCGTGGTGATATCGGTTTTGACGGATTACTGATTCCGCTTGTTGCGCTGATGTCATCTTTCGGGCCTGTTACGGCATTGGCAAATCTCGGCACAACACTACAGGCGACAGTCGCTTCCGGAGCACGTGTACTGGCCGTCATAGACGAAGAACCAGAGATAGAAGATATTACCGGCAAGAAAGAAATTGACTTCTCCGGAGCGTCACTGGAAAACGTCACATTCTCATACGGAGGTGACACAGTGCTGAATAATCTTTCCCTGACATTCCCGGAGAATAAGATCATCGGTATTGTGGGCAGGAGCGGATGCGGTAAATCCATCCTGTTGAAGTTACTGATGCGTTTCTGGCGTGCTAATACCGGTAAAGTATCTGTCTCGGATGTAAGTGTAGAGGAGATCAACACAGCAAACCTGTGCGATATGGAAAGCTATATGACACAGGAAACACAGCTGTTTAAAGATACCATTGCCGGGAATATCCGTATCGGCAGACTTGACGCGTCACAGGAAGAAATCGAAGACGCCTGCAAAAAAGCATCGATTCACGATTTCATCATGACCCTTCCGAAGGGTTACGAAACCAAAGTTGGAGAACTCGGGGAGACATTGTCCGGCGGTGAACGTCAGCGTATCGGATTAGCCAGGGCATTCCTGCATGATGCGCCGTTTATGCTGCTGGATGAACCAACCAGTAATCTGGACAGTCTTAATGAAGCAGTGATCCTGCGTTCACTCAAAGAAGAAGCACAGGATAAGACCGTGATACTCGTTTCTCATCGTATATCTACTGTACGTATCGCAGATGAAGTGATCGGAATGGATGAAGGACGTGTGTCATGAAAGATGTCCAGACAAAGCGTGAACAGGAGAAGCGGCTTGTAGGTGAAATGATCGCGCTTTATTGTCACAAAAACCACGGAACAAAAAAAGGTATCCTCTGTGAGGAGTGCGCCAAACTCGATGCGTACGCAAAAGAACGCAGTGATAAATGTCCGTTCATGGAGCATAAGACATTTTGTTCAAACTGTACTGTACATTGCTACAAGCCGGAAATGCGGGAAAAGATCCGCCTGGTTATGCGGTACTCCGGTCCCCGGATGATTTTTTACCACCCTGTAATCGCAGTAAAACATGTGATTTCAACAAAACTCGAAAAGAAAAGGATCAAACAACAATGAACATCAAACGCATTATCTTCATGTCTCTTGGGCTAATATGCTTTGGACTCGGAACGGTAGGTGTAGTCCTTCCGATTCTGCCGACAACACCCTTTTACTTACTTACAGTATTCTTCTTTGCCAACAGTTCTGAGAAACTGCATACCTGGTTTCTTGGAACAGAGTTGTATAAAAAACATCTCGACTCTTTTGTGAAAAAGCGCGGGATGCTTATGCAAACAAAACTTTCGATTATCTTTACCGTATCACTGCTGATGAGTTTCGGACTCTTCATGATGTCACGGAAGGGCATCTGGATTCCCTGTATCATCCTGGTTATAGTTTGGATCTGTCATATCGTCTATTTTGTTTTCTTCGTAAAAACAATTACGAAAGATGAGCAGGTGGCAATTACGCAGGAATAGAATACATACTGCAAAGCTTTATTAATAACGATAATCGTCAAGTCCCTGTCAGATGAATGTCTCAGACTTTTCCGGCTGTGCATGAAGCACAGCTTTTACTTTGTGTCCTGCATATGCGAAAATGAAGGAGATGGAGAGATATACGACATTTCCGGAGTATTGCCGGAAGACATTTGGTCATAAATTATTCCGCATCGCTCTGGACGCAGGTATGACCTGTCCCAACCGGGACGGGACAAAGGGATACGGAGGTTGTATCTTCTGTGCCGGAGGAAGCGGGGATTTCGCGGTGCGTTACGAGGGACAGAAACTGGATCTCTCAGTACTGAAGTATATTCACCATCCGGAAGAACCGGCAGGTTATATCGCTTATTTCCAGGCGTATACGAACACTTACGCGCCGACAGAGAGATTAGAGTACCTCTTTACTTCCGCATTGCAGGATCCTTTGTTTGAAGGCATATCGATTGCCACAAGACCGGACTGCCTGGATGAAGAAGTACTCTGTGTACTGCAGAAACTGAAACAGACATATCCGGAGAAATTCATCTGGATCGAACTGGGTCTTCAGAGTATTCACGAAGACAGCGTGGTATGGATGCGCAGAGGGTATCCACTGGATGTGTTCGACAAGGCCGTGCAGGAACTGAAAAAACTGGATATTCCGGTCATTGTACATGTGATCCTGGGACTTCCCGGAGAAACACCGCAGATGGTCCTGGAAACGATCCGTTATCTGAATCGTACAGGTATCCAAGGGATAAAACTGCAGTTGTTACAGATTCTGGAGGGGACGGATCTCGCAGAAGAATACCGGAAAGGAAAAGTGAGAGAGTTATCGGAAGAAGAGTATATCTCTCTTCTGACAGCTTGTGTAGCGGAACTTGATCCGCAGATCGTCATTCATCGTCTTACCGGAGACGGCAATCCAAAGATCCTGCTGGCACCGTTATGGAGCCTGAACAAACGCCAGGTACTGAATCACATCATGCAGGAACTGAAAACACAAAACATAGTACAGGGGTACAGATATGGAACATCTGGATAAACTGATTCTCAGTCTCGAAATGATCGGAACATTTTCCTTCGCGGCATCCGGAGCGCTGAAAGGATTACATAAGAATACGGATCTTCTGGGGGTAATACTTCTTGGGATTATCGCGTCTACAGGCGGAGGTATTCTGCGGGATCTCATCCTCGGGGATACACCTCCTGCGGCTTTCCG
This sequence comes from Solobacterium sp., assembly GCA_017512555.1. GTDB lineage: Bacteria > Bacillota_I > Bacilli_A > Erysipelotrichales > Erysipelotrichaceae > Bulleidia. The sequence continues at coordinate 3,670 of JAFWFE010000006.1, forward strand.
CAACCCTTTGTATGTGATTACCGCATGCCTGGTATCGTTATTTGTATTTGTGCTGGAAGCTTCCATTGACCGTAAGACTCACCTCATTGAATCCGTGGGGATCCGGCATACGTTTTTTCTCATGGATACGCTGGGGCTGGGTATCTTTACCGTCATGGGTGTATATTCCGCCTGGCAGATGTTCGGCAGTGACAATCCTTTCCTGATCCTGTTCTCCGGGGTAGTGACAGGGGTAGGCGGAGGAGTCATCCGGGATATCATCGTCAATGACCTGCCGTATATCTTTACCAAACATATCTATGCGACCGCATCACTGATTGGTGCTGTAGTCTGTTTCCTGCTGATCCGTTCTGCACATGTACAGATGGGAATCTGGTGCGGGGCAGGAGTGATCTGGATCCTTCGTATACTTGCGGATTACTACCACTGGAATCTCCCGAAAATCCGTGATTTTGACAGATGACGAAATCCATGGTATCGGCTAAAATAGATATGTTATGAAAAAAACATTGAAAATTACAGGTCTCTTCCTGGCAGTACTTCTCTGTCTGTACGCTGGAATGAGATTTCTTACCAAAATCGAACCGGACCAGGAGAAAATAGTTCTGTTATACGGAGAAAACTCTGTAAAGTATCCTGAAGTTCAGGCGTCACTCCTGGGAATGGATGTGACAGACAAGATCATTACCAAAGATAATATTGATTACTCTGTACTGGGGGAATACCAGATCCGGTATCTCTATCGCTTGTTTGGGGTATTGCCGCTGGCAGAGAAGCACGTACAGGTGAATATCGTGGATATGGACAGTCCGGAGATTGGACTTCCCAACGGAAACGTAGTCTTTGCGCGTAGTGCAGAAGAAGACGTATTCCCGGCATATACCGTTACCGATAACTATGATGATGAGGAACATATCAAGGTGTCTATGGATACGGAGGTCACCCGAACCAATGATTCCGTCTATGAAAGCAGTCTGGTTGCCTGCGACAGCAGTGAGAACTGTGCGTACAAGAGTCTGCGTGTCTATGTCGGAGATATCAGTGAAGAAGAATTTGAACCTGGTGTATTTGACTTGTTCCGGTATGATCATGACGGTACGATCTTACGTCAGGATGGAGATTTGCTAAGTGAAGCGGAGTTTGGACAGATCTACTTTATCGGGGATTCCAACTTCATGAATATGAGTGAATATCTGTGGCTGAATCCAAGCCGTGTCATTGCCAGGTATGCATTGGGACCGAGTTCCTTTGA
>JAFWFE010000007.1 GCA_017512555.1 Solobacterium sp.
AAATGAGATCATCTCTTACGACCTGTCCTTACATCCGAACTATGAACAGATCACCAATATGCTTGAACGAGCTTTTTCGAAACATCCGGATCTGAAAGGATTGATCTTCCACTCTGATCAGGGCTGGCAGTATCAGATGAAACAATACACCACTGCACTGAATGACAAAGGGATCATCCAATCCATGTCCAGGAAGGGAAACTGTTACGATAACAGTATTATGGAAACGTTCTTCGGCAGGCTGAAGAACGAAATGTTTTACGGATACGAAGATGAATATCTGACCTTTGAACAATTCTCTGGGGCTGTCAAAGAGTACATCGATTACTATAACAACGAGAGGATACAGGAAAAAACAAAATGGATGTCCCCTGTGAAATACAGGGAAACATCCATCGTGTCTGTGTTATAAACGAATTAATCAATATGTCCAGGATTCTGGGTACATATCAGTAAAGGAAAGACGCTTTTTACTTAGATTGACTTACATCCGGACGATACGTTGCTTACTTACGATTGCGGCTTGCCAGAATACGCAGTACTTTCAAGAAGATATTGATGAAGTCCAGATATAGCTGGAAAGCTCCGTAAACAGCCAGATTCTCCCGCAGGAGACTGCCTTCCGGTGTACTGTAATAGAACTGTTTGATTCTCTGCATATCAAATACGGTAAGCAGTAAGAAGATACCGATACCCGCAAAACAGATCACCAGAGTAAAGGAATCTGTACGTAATGCCGGGATGAATATCTGCAGGACTGTCGCCGCGATGATTGCGATCAGACCGCCAAGCAGAAGACCAGAGAACCTTGTCATATCCACATGTGTTGTCTTACCGATCACCACACAGCTTCCGAACATCAGTGCCGTAAAGACAAATGCCTGGAACATCGTCACAATACCGAAGTATAACGGCAAAACGGAGAATGTAATTCCGGTGATCACCGCATAGACATAGAACAGACCCATCGCTGTCGCATTACTCATCTTGGCCAGACGCATGGACAGGAAGATACAGATACCGATCTGCACAACTGCCATCAGGATCATCGTTGCCGGGTAACCATCAAACACAAAGCTGTACATGATTCCCCCGCGGATCAGACTCAGATAACAGGTAAACGCTGTCGCTGCGGTCAATGCCAGACCAACTCCCATATGGGTAAACACATTTAAGATATAGTTCTGTAAAGATTCAGACTGAGAAACGTATTCTGAACGATTGAATTCACTCATCATACCCACCATCCTTTCTGTCTGTACGATATTATTGCACAGTTTTGACCGGCGGTCAAATCCTTACACCGATCTGCCAAAGATATACGATCAATGCCCCAAGCGCCACCAAGGCCGCAACCGCGATCACAACCCGTACGGTATGATCCTTGTACGGTTCTTCTACCGCGCGGATCGGTGCTGTAGACAACGTCTGTGTGGGAAACGGATCCACAATATCTTCCTTGCTCAGGCGTGTGCCGCAGTTGCCGCAGAATTCATCCTCTTCGTTCAGCGGAGCACCGCACAACGGACAAACCTGATAATACTTCTTTACCGAATCGATACCCAGCCAGTGATTGATCTCCGCAGCCATATCGATTCCGCTGTTCTGATATACAAGACCCTTGATACTTCCGTCGTTCATCACCAGATTCACGACATTCTTTCTTCTGGCACTATCTCTTTCTCCGTAATTCTCCGCCCTGGAGATCCTGCCTATGGGGAAGTGATCAAATCTTCCGTCCTGGAACAACATCAGCCAGTTACTGTTCACGAAGATATTCTTACTTGAACCAAGTTCGCGGAAAGGATCTCTCTCAAAGCTTTCCAGGGTTCCTTGTCTGCGTATGGCCTTGCGTACTTTGTTGGTCTTCGTCGCTGATACGATCAGTTCAATCACCAGGATCAGCACCGAAAATACCGCCAGAGATATCAGTCCGATTCTCAGGTTCAATGTAGGCTCCAGCCAGGTAAATATGGTCAATAACATACCCAGGATCCCGGCGATCATAAGTCCCTGCCATAACTGTCTTACGCGTATATATCCCGCGATCTTCTTCATATTCTGTGTCATTGTCCTATCACTCCCAATATCTTTCTTACCGCATAGCTTGCCGCAAGCAAGCCTGCCTCCGCCGGCACAAAGATCACACTTGCCGGAGGTATACGATCTTTTCTTGTCTGTCCGTCAGGATCTGTCACCTGATTCTGTTTCACCGGTATCTCTCTGCTCATCAATACCGTAATCGGATAATCCATTCCGCGCTTTCTTGCCATCTGACGCACACTTCTGGCCAGCGGGTCACCCGAAGTATCCCAAAGATCACAGATATAGACCTGTGAGGGATCCAGGCGGTTCCCCATCCCCAGCGAAGAAATCACCGGGATATCATGTTCATGACAATAACTGATCAGCGCCAGTTTGGAAGTTACCGTATCAATGGCATCAATCACGATATCCGCTCCCAGAAGCACATCCATGTTGGATTCCTCCAGGAACATATCCAGACAATCCACCCTGCAGTCTGTCCGGTAACTCTCGATTCTTTCCTTCATGGCCAGGCACTTGTTTACCCCAACGGTATCCCGTACAGCCATGATCTGCCGGTTCAGATTCGATTCGCTGACCTGATCTTTATCAATCAGAATCAGATGTCCGATCCCGGTTCTGGCCAGGGCTTCAGCCGCAAAGGAACCGACACCGCCGACACCAGCCACCACTGCCGTGCACTGTTTCAGTTTTGCGACATTCTCTTTTCCCAGCAGTAATTCCGCACGTTCTAGTTCTCTGCCCATCTTTGTATCTCCTGAAACATCTTCTCCGAGGCATCCGGGTCCTGCGCGTCAAACCAATGTACAGGCATCTGGTGATTCAGCCAGGTATATTGTCTTCTGGCATACTGCCGGGAATGTTTCTTGATATTCTCTACGACTTCTTCTCTGGTACACTGACCGAGGAAGTACTCTTCCCACTCTTTATATCCGATTCCGTGCATACCGGGAGCCTGAAATCCATACTGTTCCGCAAGTTTCCTGACCTCTTCTTCCAAACCATCCTGAACCATCATATCTACACGCCGGCTGATCCTCTCATGAAGCTGATCTCTCGCCATCGTACATCCGGCAATAAATACATCATAGATCATCTTGTGTTCCTGTTGTTCAACGATCTCGCTTTGTCTACGTCCGCTCCGGCGTTGTATCGTCAGACTCCGCAGTAATCTCCTGCGGTTATTCACGTGGATCTTTTCCGCCTGTACCGGATCACTTTCCTTCAACAAGGCATAGAGTTCCTCATTCGTATACTTATCCAGTTCCTCATCGGTGGAATTCTCTTCTTCCTCTTCTGAGAATACATAATCATACAGACAAGCTTTCAGATATAATCCGGTTCCCCCGACGATGATCGGCAGGTGTTCTTCCCTGTCGATGATCGCCCTGGCCATTCCCTGAAAGGATGAGACACTGTATTGTTCGTCCGGGTTCAGGATATCGATCAGGTAATGCGGGATCCCTTGTTTCTCATCTTCACGTACTTTGCCGGAACCGATATCCAGGACACGGTATACCTGTACGGAATCACCGCTGATGATCACTCCGTTCAGGGCTTGTGCGGCGTGTACGGAAAACGCTGTCTTCCCGGAGGCGGTAGGTCCCGCAATCACCAGTACTTTCTTCATCGCAGGAACTCCTTTTCCAGTTCTTTTTCACTGAGGATAATAAACGTAGGACGTCCGTGCGGACAGTGATACGGGTTCTCACAGCGGGATAATTGATTGACGACTTCCTGCATTTCTTCCGGGGTCAGACGCCGGTTAAACCGGATGGAATGATGACAGGCCATGGTCGCGATCTTTTTCTTTTCCAGGCGTCTGTACTTGTTTTCCGTATCATTGCGGAAGTTCTCCAGGACATCCTGGAGGAACGCTTCTTCATTCACTTCCTTCATCCATACCGGAATCTGACGCAGAATCAGCGTATCATGACCAAAACTCTCAAAGACCAGATGAAGATCCTGACAAGCATCATTTAATTCATCCAGACGCTGTACAAGGTCATTTCCTGCCAGAATCGTGATTGGTAAGAGTAATTCCGTCATCGCCGGTTCGGTGTTCAATACCGCCGCAATCTCCTCATAGTGTACACGTTCCTGACAAGCGTGCTGATCCAGTACTGCCAGTCCCTCATCACAGGAACACAGGATATATTTCCCGTGTAACTGACCGATCACATGCATATAGGGGAAGTGTCTGGCGGGTGTTTCCGACTTCTTTTCCGGGACTGCCGGTTCTGTCTGCGGGGCTGCCGGTTCTGTCTTCGGCTTTTCCGGTTTCTTCTCCGGTGTATGCGCTACATAACTATCTTTCCGTTCCAGTTCTTCGGTATTAAACGATATCGGTTCAAAGACCGTACGTACTTCTCTCACCTGCGTATGCGGTGCCAGGACATTGTTTTTGAGGGTATTGCGGATATTGTCACGGATCAGGTATTCCAGCTGGTTCTCCTTGGATATTCTTACTTCCCACTTGGAAGGGTGTACGTTGACATCCAGTAACTGCGGATCCATCTGTACCTGTAATACAGCCATGGGATTCCTGCCCTTGACAATAAAGTCTTCATAACCGTCCTGAATTGCTTTATACAGACGGAAGGTCCTGACCATTCTTCCGTTCAGGAAGACATGCATGAAATTCCGGGATGAGCGTGTGACCAGAGGCTTGATGATATAACCGGTAACTTTATAATCGTAATCCTCAAACTCTACAGGGATCGCATTCTCCGCTGCTTCTCTGCCCCAGGCCTGAAAGATTACTTCCAGGAGATTCCCCTGTCCGCTGGTGCGGAACGCTTCCTTGCCGGAAGACACAAACGTGAACGCGATCTCCGGATGAGACATCGCAAAACGTACGATCACATCCTGGATCAGAGAATTTTCATAGGCTCCGCTCTTCATGTGTTTTAAACGTGCAGGAGTCTTGTAGAAAAGGCCTTCAACGATGATTTCCGTTCCCTGATTGCAGGCATAGGCACTGACTGACTCTACCTTACCGTAAGCCATCTTTACCTGTGTAGATTCTTTCCCGTCACTGGTATTCAGGGTCAGTTTCGATACTGCCGCAATCGAGGGAAGAGCTTCACCGCGGAAGCCCAGTGTATGAATATCAAAAAGATCTGCCTGTGTACGGATCTTGGAGGTCGCATGTCTCTGCAGAGATAGTACCGCATCTTCGCTGTCCATACCGCATCCGTCATCATATACAGCGATCCGGGAAAGACCGCCTTCTTCCACGTTGACGGTGATTCTGGTGGCTCCGGCATCGATGGCGTTTTCCACCAGTTCCTTGACTACTCCCTGCGGACGTTCAACAACTTCTCCGGCAGCGATCATATTCGCAATTTGTGTATCTAATTGTCTGATTCTTCCCATATTTTACCCTGGCGTCATTATATCACGGACCGTTATAATATAGTTGATGCGATTGAAAGAGGCTTACAGAGAAACCACAGTCATACAAAAATCCCGCTTTATTGCGTGTGTTTCCCCATGCCGGAACGAAGAAGAAGCGCGTACGTTCATTGCGCAGATCCGGGCGGAATTCCCCGATTCTTCCCATGTCTGTACAGCGTACATGATTGGTGAAAACAACGAGATACAACGTTCCAACGACAATGGTGAGCCTTCCGGTACGGCAGGTGTACCGATGCTGGAGAGTATACGGAAGAGCGGTTTATCCGATGTCTGTGCCTGCGTTGTACGGTATTTCGGCGGTATCAAGCTTGGGGCCGGAGGTCTGATCCGGGCATATTCCGGCTGTGTATCTTCTGCCCTGGCAAACGCTCCGAAGACCAGGGATGTACGCTATCTGCGCTGGAAGATCAACTATCCGTATGAGATGACCGGAGTCATGGATCACTGGCTGCGGAAAAACACCAAGATCGTTTCTACGGATTACGGAGAAAGAGTGACGGTGATCTTCGACGTTACGGAAGATATTGATGCATACACAAAGATCATGGATATTACTTCCGGCGCTGTCGTTCCTGTATTCCGGGAAGAGTTAATGAAAGAGACCAATCTATAGGTCTCTTATTTCTTTTTCATGTATATGTTCAGGTCAACGATTCCGTCAATTCCCGGTACTTGTCCCTGACTGGAATACTGCCAGATCTTATAATCGTGGATCATCGGCAATTTCGCAGTGTTGTAGGAAGCCACCCAGAATCCGCAGATATCCTGGATCTCCTCCATGAAGATCTTCGTCTCCAGCCAGGATGCGCTTCCGTAGATGATCGGTTCATATCCGGCTTCTCTAATTCTGCGGGCAAATGCGGCAGCGACTTTTGTGTATTCTTCCGCGGTCATATCCTTGATCCGGTCATGATCACTGGCATCTTCCATATCAAACGCGATCGGGTATTCCACCTTGTAGTCCTTGATCTTATCCAGGACATACTCTGCTTCTTCAACCGCTTCTTCCTCACTGATTGCCTGGGAGAAAAAATACACACCCGCCGGGATCTTGTAAGTATTCGCCATCGAGATTCTTTCATTGAATCGTGAGTCTGCGTTGATCAGCCCGGTCTCATATCCCCGGTATCCCACACGCAGAAAGATAAAGTCTATCCCTGTATTCTTCAGTGTTTCCCAGTTGATATTCTTCTGGTGTGTACTGACATCTACTCCGACTTCATAGGTATACTGATCATCGTTGTAGGTCAGATACTGGTTCACAAGCTTATATTTATCCAGATCATACGCATTGAGATATACAGGATCTACATAAACTTCCTGGACTGGTTCTGCGGTTATTTCCATGACTTGTGAAGGCGCATGGTAAAACGAACGGATCAGCGATACCCCGAGAGTAATCAGTACGTTGATAAAAAAGAAAAAGATACAGGCAACCAACAGGATACGCAGGGGTCTGATTCTTCTTTTCCTTGTTTTCGTCATAGAGTGATTATATCATTTACACATTAAGAATGATGAAAGAGAGTATTAAGATGAGTATAAGAGCGATCTTTTTTGACCTGGGCTGGACCCTGGAAATCCCGGAAACCGGAGACTGGATGTTAACAACTTGTTTCCGTAAATACTATCCCAAAGAAGTAACCGATCGCATCGACAGAGATCTCTGGCACACTGCCATGCGCAAAGCTGCACAGCCTCTGATTGACCATCACCGCATGGATACCCTCGAAACGGAAATCGAAGACTTCGCACAGTTCTATGAGATCCTGATGAGTTCTCTGCCCGGTGTATCCATCACCCGTGAAATCGCATTGGAGATCTCCAGAGACCGCTGTTATAACCAGAATAATGTAATCGTATTACCCGGTACCGTAAGCACATTACAGACGCTGAAAGACAGAGGATATCTCCTGGGTGTGATCAGTGACAACTGGCCAAGCACACGTTATCGTCTGGAACAGACCGGTATTGCGCAGTACTTTGACCAGATGACCATAAGCAGCGATCTCGGTGTATATAAACCGGATGAACGGTTATTCCTGCACGCTCTGAAAGAAATGGGTGTATCTGCGCAGGAGTCTGCCTTTGTGGATGACCTGGCAGGAAACCTGGAAACCGCTGAACGACTGGGTATGTATCCGGTCTTATCCCTGGTAAAACCAAACACAAAAGAAGATTCCCGGTACACCATGATCCATGCGCCGGAAGAACTTCTTGAACTGGAAATCTTCAAAAAATAATCGGAAGAGCAAAAGCGATCCCTGAGGATCGCTTTCTGTTTGTCAATGTGATCAGGAACTAGTCCAGATCTTCCCCGTTTGAGGCGATGACTTTCTTATACCACCAGAACGAATCCTTGCGGGTACGCTCATAGGTACCGTTGCCTTCATCATCTGCGTCAACATAGACGAAACCATAACGCTTGGTCATGGATACCAGGGAACAGGAGACCAGGTCTATACATCCCCAGGGAGTATAGCCCATGATCTCTACACCGTCACCGATTGCCTCTTTGATCGCTGTAATATGCTCTCTCAGGTAGGCAACACGGTAATCGTCATGGATCGTTCCATCTTCACCAGGTGTCTCAAACGCACCGATACCGTTCTCTACGATATAGATCGGGAGATGGAAACGATCTCTGAGTTCATTCAGTGATATACGCAGAGCTGTAGGATCGATCTGCCATCCAAAGTCACTTGTCTGCAGATACGGATTATGCAGCGTACGTATGAAGGATCCGATTCTCTCCTGTCTTTCCGGATCCGCGGTAACGATCGAGGAGAGATAGTAACTCAGTGAAATGAAATCTACTTTCCCTTCCCTGAGGATCTCTTCATAGTGATCCACGTAATTGATGTGAATATCATGTTTCCGGTAGTAAGAACGGATCCACTCCGGATAACTTCCTCCTGCCATAACATCACAGAAGAACATGTTGAACTCTGTCTCTTCGTGTGCTCTCAGCGCATCTGCCGGACTTGGTGTTTCCGGATAGAGATGGTGGAGGTTGAACATATTGCCGATCAGACACTGCGGTGCGTGCTCATGCGCGTATTTCACCGTCAGCGCGCTGGCAATAAACTGATGATGAAGAGCCTGGTGAGATAACTGATCCCACTGATGAAGCAGTTCTTTCGGCAGTTTGTTGAGATTCGGAGGTCCTTTGCGGAACACCGGCATCTCGAACTCACCGTCTTTGTCAAGAACAATACCTCCGCCAAGCCATGGTACGGCACAGACCATATTGATCTCATTGAAGGTCAGCCAATACTTGACTTCATCCTTGTATTCATCAATCAGGAAACTTGTATACTTCACAAATGGTCCGATTACTTCCGGAGATACCCATCCGTTGTACTTGTCTACGAAGCCAATCGGCAGTTCGTAGTGACACATTGTGACAAGAGGTTCGATTCCGTACTTATGCAGTTCCCGGAAGACGTTATGATAGAACGCTACGCCATCCGGATCCGGTGTTTCTTCCAGACCCGTAGGGAATAATCTTGTCCAGGAGACAGACATACGGAAGGATTTGAATCCCATTTCCGCAAGAAGCGCGATATCTTCCTTGTACCGGTGATAGAAGTCAATCCCCCGCCTGTTGGGAAAGTTCAGTGTAGATTCTTCTGCTTTCGCTTTCTCCAGGTCCTTCTTCAGCATGAAGTTACATGGAATCTTCGGACCACGGTAGTAAACATAATCCAGATGGGACAGACCTTTTCCGTCTGCACATCTTCCGCCCTCAATCTGAGCCGCAGATGTAGCACCGCCCCATAAGAAGTTGTCAGGAAACGCTGTCATCGGAATTATCCTTGAGCATCAATTTCGTCTGCTTTCTCATCCTTGTACAGCATTAACGTCATGACAAACGTGACAACTGCCGCAATGACTACTGCAACGACCATCCACATCAGGTCAGTTGTCGCATGGGTCGCAGGGTTAATGAAGACCGGGAAGGTAAACAGGTTCGGAGGTCCGCCGGCGTAAGAACCGACATTCATCAGGAAACATACAATTCCGCCGGCTGCCGATCCGATCATGGCTGCGTACAGCGGAGTTTTATACTTGAAGGTAATACCATACATACCAGGTTCAGAAATACCCGGGACAGCGTCAGAGAAGGCGCAAGAGTAAGCCAGAGCCTTGCGGTCCGCATTCTTCGCTTTAATACCGACAGCCAGACATGCGGCAGCCTGCGTATACTGGAATAAGAATCCCGCAGGATGCGTAATCGGGTTCTTTCCGAGTCTTCCGGCAAGTGCCATGGCAACAGCCATCAGGTTAAAGTGCATACCGGTAATGACAATAAACGGATACAGTGCGCAGAATAACGGGATGAGGACTGGTCCTACCGCATTGTAGGCACCAATCAGCAAGCCAGCAAAACCTTCGGATAAGAACGCACCGATCGGAGCCAGTACCAGGAGTCCCAGAGGAACCATGATCGCCAGTTCCAGAACAGGAACGAAGACGAAACGTACAGACTTCGGAATGAACTTGTTGAGGTATTTCTCAATGTATCCCATGACGAATACGCACAGGATGACCGGAATGATCGTGTTGGAATACGTAGCCGGATGAATCGGCATACCAAACAGGTAACCTGCATTACCGGTGCCGGGAATAATTGTGGGCGGGCCACCCGGATTCGGAATCGTAGCACCAACACCAGCTTTACAAAGTTCAACGAAATCAGGATAAACCAGGACAAGACCCATGAGAATACCCATGGCAGCCTTGACATTGAATCTTCTGGAAGCCGCATAACCAACCAGAACAGGAAGGAAGTAGTAAGCGACGTTGTAAACCCAGGTGAATGTAGCGACAGTCGGTGAATCCGGTGCCAGGACATGAAGGTTGATCAGCAGCATCAATATTGCCTGCAGAAGACCACAAGCCAGCAGAGCCGGTAAGATCGGGAAGACACAGGCAACAATTGCCGGGAAGATCGAACCAAGGATGTCCTTGACTGTCTTCTTCGGCTTGACGAGATCTGCATCGAGATTCTCATCGATAGCAGCTGTCTTTTCGACACCACTCACCTGGACAAAGGCATCATATACTTCATTAATGTCATTGCCGATGATGACTTGTACCTGGTCACCAATCATCTGTGCGCCGAGGACGTTAAGCTTCTTGATCTCATCCAGTTTGACCAAGCTGACGTCTTTCGGGGTGATACGCAATCTGGTAATACAGTGCGCAGCGTGGGCTATGTTGTCTTTTCCGCCGATCAGTTCAAGGATCTGCTCAGCCAACGGCCCAAAATCTTTCTTAGCCATAATTCTCCTTTCTCCATAATTATGTTTTATGTTTGGATATCCCCTCAGAGGATATGGAAACCTTGTTTACTACTTCGGGATAAACCCGAAACATACACCGTGTTTCAGATAATCCAGCAGGAACATCTCCTCCGGAACGATCCTTCCGGCATAGTTTTGTGTGCCGTCATTCCGGATCGGTTTTCGTACGATATGTACCTCTGCTTTATAGCGCGGTACACTGCCGTTGATGATTACGACATCTCCTGCCTCAAAGTAAGACTTATCACATTTCCGCACCGGGATCGGTACCGGTCTGTAATCGAAACGTCCCCAGCGTGAGCGTATGATCAGATGCGTATATTCTGAAGTATTGTGCTTGGTGAATTCAAACAGCAGTTCTTTCTCAATATCTGTAATGTCTTCTGCCAGATCAATACGCAGAAGAACTCTTTCTATATCACCGATCGGAATCTCGTTCCGTAATCCCGGGAAGTAGAATGGTCTGTCTTCTCCATATACGTAGATCTGTTTTAACGTCTCTGCGGCTTCCTGAAGTTCTTCCTCACTTGCGAAAGCATTACCGATGATTACTTCATCACATTTCAACGCCTCCATATGCCTGATCTGCAACCCTATAGGCATATCCCGGTTCTCTTCAATTGTCGGAAGACCGTCAGATACCGGCCAAGGACCGTGAGACCCCTTTACATTGGATGAAATAAAGATCTGTGTCTTCATCCCGCTCTCATGAAAAAACTGGTTTGCCTGGTAAACACTCTCACTGTCTGCTCCGGTATTACGCAGCGGATAGAAATTATAGGAACCGATGATCCTCTTTGAATCACCGCCCAGATCCAGTATCCGTTTAACGGATGTTACCAGGCTGGCATTCAGCTGTACGCCAAGTCCCTGATCATTGTTTACAATTGCGACATCCCGGTCATCATTGAACATAAGATCAAGTCTCAGAACATCAATACCAATCTCTTTAAATACCGAAAGATCCTCCGGAGAAGCTCCGATCTCCATGAAGAACCGCGCATTACAGTCTCCGTAAACTTCCATGCCATGATTGTGAGCCGCATCACAGAGATTCTTAAAATATCGGATGATTTCTTCTCTTGTCCCTTCTACGGAAAAAAGACTGGTAAATACTTTTGTGAACCCGTACTTCTGAGCTAGTGTAAGATAATTCTCGATTTCTTCAGGTGTTTCCTGTTCCGGGTATAATGAGACGCCTAATTGAATCATGGCTTCCTCCCGCCTTCCTTTGAATTATTGAAGAAAAAAATTCCGTCTCAGCAACACTTAACACATAAAAGAATTTATGTCTTAAGGTTAAGCCTCAAACGGAATCTTTGAGTTACAATCCTTAACTTCTATTTTTATAGTAGTCAACCATGTAAGCGCTGTCAATTCGTATTTTCAGAAAACACATGAGAAATTCTGATTTTTTTCAATCTCCGGTAATCTTCCTCTAAATACGGGAAACCATACGGTTGATATGCATGGAGAGATACAGCACTTCCTCATCACGGATATCTTCCTGTGTCTGCTTTCTCAAGTAAGAAGTTACTTTCTCAGCACATGCGTAGGATTGCGGATAATTCTTACGGACTTGTTCAACCATTTCTTCATTCAGACTTTCAATCTGTTCAGAGATAGTAAGACGACGGATCAGATAGTCCAGATGTGTCGCAAATCTGCTGTAGTTAAAGGAACCGCGGTCAATGGATGTAGAGAACTCTTTTTCGATGATCTTTGTACATTCTTCGGTGATTGCGGCAGTATCAGGAACTGTTTTTTCTTTTACGTCCAGACGATCCGCAATGAAGTGAAGAGCCAGTGTTCCTGCCTCCTGGCGAGGAAGGGATTCTCCGGTCATATCCTTGATGATCTTCAGAGAACGTTCTGCCAGATCCATCTCCTCCGGGTATAACATGCGTATATCCTGCAGGATCGGCATTTCCAGGTAGATATTCTTGTCCTTGCGTTCGATCGCAAACTGCAGATGATCGGCCAGGGAGATTGCTTTGGAAGACGGATAGTTGACCGAGAGTTCATCCGAGACCATATCGATGATATAAATCGCTGTATTGATCACCACCGTCGGAATGGAACGTAAGATTCCGTAATCCGTATCTTTAATATTATAAAAAGTCCGGTTGATCTTACTGAGAGGAATCTCTTCTTCAGGACGGTAAAAACCGATTCCTTTTCCAAAGACAATCACTTCTCTGCCCTTGGAATCGGAACAGTGAGCTACATTGTTATTGATACTTTTAATAACCTTCATGAACAACTTGACTCCTGATAATAGTTCCTTCAAACATACCGGATAGTTAGTTTCTGTTCGTATTTAAGGATAAACCTCAAACGTAGCTGTGGTTATATAAACACTAAATATTATTTTATTAAGATACTCTTTAAGGGTCAACAAGATAAAAAAGAAGACCCGGGATCACCCGGGAATCTTCAAGTATTTTATTGAGATGCTTTAATCAGTTTCTCTGAGCAGCGTAAGCTTACCTGAGCATAATACATCGCTTCTTCATCTGTCAGTTCTGATTCATCAACCTCATCGATTTTCTCCTGGAATTCCAGCAGTTTTCCCATGTAGTTCATGTACTGAAGCATTAGCCCTGTCTGGTTCTGTGAGCTCTCATAGGTCTCCATAAACTCAATATATTCATCGATAAATGCTTCATAACTATCCATCATCTCCTTGAATTCCGGACGTATTCCGGAAGCTTTGACTTCGGGAGTCGGGGTTGGTTCAGGCGTTGGTGCTGGTGTGGGCTCGGGAGTAGGTGTCGGCGTGGGTGTTGGCTCTGGTGTCGGTGTAGGTGTAGGTTCCGGTGTGCTGTCTTCCGCTTTATGAACGATTGGTGCTTCACCGGTAACCGTTCTGACATAAAGTGTAATTGAGGAATATGTCTGATTATCAACAATCGTAGATTCTTTTCCGTCACTATACTTCATATACTCATATTTCATTTCTGAGTTGGGTTCTATACTTTGGTCTATAACAACATACTGTTTCAAAATCTCTTCATCTGTGTAGTCAACATATGAGCCGTCATCTGATGCAATGACCAGTTCTAGTGTCCCTTCACCATATTCATCAAGATAATCTCCTCCGAGAGATTCATATCCTACACTAGCCAGATTTTTCCCGACATAGTTGCGGATATAATGCGTATATTTGTCCGGTGACGGCATGATTTCCATCAAGTCTATAGTTACGTTATCCTTTACCTTTTTAACTGCTAGGTCAATCGTTTCATAAGTCTGGAAACTCACAATACTGCTTTCTTTACCATCGCTGTATTTTTCGTATTCCAGCTTTACTTCCGTATTCGGCTTGATGTTCTGATTGATCACCACATAGTTTTCCAGATTATCTTCGTCCAGCTGACCTACATAACTGCCGTCTTCCGTAACAAATACGATCTTCAGATAAGCATCACCAATCTCATCCAGGCGGTCACCTCCAAGTGATGTATATCCGACATTTGCCGCATTCATGCCGATATACTTATTCACATATTGTGTATATTTGTCCGGTGAAGCATTTAACACAAATGTTTCATTTTTCTGTTGTGTTTCTTTTGTTTCGGTTTTTGGCGTTTTCTCAGGTTTTGATACAGTAGTATCCTTTTTCTCTGCTGCACCACATCCGTACATGATGAAAACGAAAACAACAAAAACCAACTTCAGTATCTTTTTCATTTTTATCCCTCCTGATTGTTCTTGTTCATGACTTCAGTTTCATGAAGAATGATTGTGTTTAACAATTTGATCTCTTCTTCTATTTTGTGATTCTGAGAATATAGTCTCCGGCATGCGGATTTCAAAATCTGAATTCGTTCTTCGGATACCTTGGTATTCCGCAGCTGCTTGATCTCTGTCAGGGTCAATCCGGCTTCCTGATATCTCTTGATTTGTTTCAGGATCTCCACAGCCTCATCACTGTATCTCTTACTCCTCTGTTTCCCTGTCCTGCAGACCGGTTTCAAAAGATCAATCTTGTCATAGTAATACAGAGTCTTTCTGGTAACTCCTGTTAACTTACATATTTCCTGTACAGTTTTCATTTCCGTATGCTTTTTATCACTGTACATCTGTTCCCTTAAGGAACGGTCAACTGCTATTTTTCCGTACATGCTTCTTTCCTCCTGGTAAAAGGAAAGAAAAATACGCGAAAAAAAAGAGTGTTTCCACTCCTTGTTTATCCTCTTCGTTCCGGACGTAATGGTTTATCCCAGTAGATTTTTCCCGCCATGGATTCAGCCAGTGTATCTGTCTTCTCCTGCAGTTCCTCCAAAAACCCTTCTTCCCGCTTCTTTGAACGTCTTCCTTTGCCTTCAAAGATCACGGTTTCACAATATCCATCGTAGGATACCGCAAAGTCTGTCTCATCGTCATGAGGGAAGAAATTCACACTTACCTTGTACTGGATCAATCCCTGTTCAGAGATCGATGTCAGCTTCACATCCACCCCATGTCTGTCTCTTCCGTTTACTGTACATTCGCCCTCGTAGTATCTCTGATATACATCTATTTCAGCCATTGTTCTTACCTCACCTGAATATATTATATCTGAGATGTCTTTGTTATAATTAGTCTCGTAAAGAATTCAGGTGATAGACATGAAAGATACACAGATTGCCCAGCTGATTAAACAGGAACAATCACGTCAGAAACATAATATTGAACTTATCGCTTCCGAGAACTTCTGTTCAAAAGATGTGCGGGAAGCCGCCGGTTCTATTCTCACGAATAAGTATGCGGAGGGTTACCCGGGACACCGCTATTATGGAGGATGCACATACATCGATGAGATTGAAGAGCTCGCCAGACAAAGAGCTTGTGAACTGTTTCATGCGGAGCACGCCAACGTACAGCCTCATTCCGGTTCGCAGGCAAACATGACCGTATACTCTGCTGTATTACAGCCGGGAGATCCCGTACTGGGAATGAATCTTTCCGCAGGAGGACACCTGACCCACGGCGCAAAAGTATCCTTCTCAGGTAAATTATATCAGTTCCATTCCTACGGAGTTGATCCGGTGACCGAGTGCCTGAATTATGACGATATCCGGTCTGCCGCGCTGGAAGTCAAGCCGAAGATGATCGTCTGCGGCGCCAGTGCTTACGCCAGAACAATCGATTTTCAGGCTTTCCGTAAGATTGCGGATGAAGTCGGCGCATATCTCATGGTGGATATGGCGCACATCGCCGGTCTGGTCGCGACGGGATATCACCCGGATCCTGTACCGTACGCAGACTTCGTCACTTCCACTACCCACAAGACATTACGTGGTCCACGCGGTGGTCTGGTGCTCTGTAAAGAAGAATATGCCCAGGCAATAGACAAGGCATTATTCCCCGGGATCCAGGGTGGTCCGCTATGTCATATCATCGCAGCCAAGGCAGTCTGTTTCCACGAAGCGTTACAGCCGGAATTCAAGACGTATATCCACCAGGTCGTAAAGAACTGTCAGGTACTGGCAGAAACCCTTCAGGAAGAAGGTTTCCGTCTGGTCAGCGGAGGTACAGACAACCACCTGTTGCTCGTAGATACGATGTCTCTGGGCATTACCGGCAAAGATGCTGAAACCGTCCTCGACGAGATCAACATCACCGTAAATAAAAACGCGATCCCCAACGATCCGCTGCCGGCGAATACCACTTCCGGTATACGTCTCGGTACTGCCGCAATGACCACCAAAGGCTTCAATGAAGAAGAATTCCGCAAAGTCGGCCAGTGGATCGCCTTAGCTCTGAAACACAAAGATGATGAAGAAATTAAAAAGAAACTGAGAGAACAGGTAATCTCTCTTACCGATCAGTATCCATTCGAATAAAGCTGTGTATCAATGAACTAGTCAACGAAAAGTAGACAGTTCTAAAAAGTCAGGTGGAAGCCCTGGGAGAGTGTAAACTCCGCAGGGCTTTTATAGTTGAGCTTATACATCGGTCTTTCATAGTTGTAATAAT
>JAFWFE010000008.1 GCA_017512555.1 Solobacterium sp.
AAGATCTTCATTCTGCGCATGTTTCCTCCTTAAATCAATCATTAGTCTCATTTGTGGGCTAAACAAAATAGGACTAAGCTTCAAAAACCCTTTATTTGCCGAGCCTTTTGAATTTAGTCCTATTATTCCATACGCATCAACGATCAGTGTATCAATCATATTCTTCTGAACATCAGTATATGCGCCTGAGCCCTTGAACATATTGTCTATGCTGCTTTTGCGTAAGGCTCCTTTAAGCTTCTTCTGATATACATTTCTGGGAGCACTGTTCTTGGAAGCGTATTGAGTGAACTGACCATCTTCTGTCAGTTTAGCTAACAGATTAATAGCTACAACAGTCTTCCCTGTTCCTGGTCCGCCCTTGATGATGACCACACGTTTTTTACCATCTTCATATGACTTGCGGGAATAATCCAGAATCTTCTCGTATACCACTTTCTGATCATCGATCATGACAAATTCCTGATTACCCTGAACCATGGATGTAATCGCATCCTGCAGACTCTTGGAAGGTTTAATCTTTCCCTTATCGATTTTATAGATAACTCCTGAGTTATCTCCTTTGGAAACATGTTTATGAATAAAGGTCTGCAGTTCCTGTACATCGTGCCTGGTAAATACCGGGGCATCTTTGATGTATTCAGTATACTGAGGTTCAAATAAAGGATCCTCTTCCTGCGTCTCATAGTTATGCAGATATGCACAGGGAACGAGATCTATTCTTTCATTTTGTACAGACTCGTTATAATCCTGGATCAATCTTGCATAAGACCAGGCCTGGTAACTGGGATGTACTACTTGTCTTAATGCACCTCCGGTATATGTTTCCACAAGACCATCAAGACCATCTATGGCAGTTACTTTCTCCCACTGTTTTAACTCAATGATCACAGCTTTTTCTTCATCATTTTTTCCATATCCGGAAACTATGAAATCCACCCTCTTGGAAGATTGAGGGATATTATACTCAATTGCTATACCTGCATTAGAGGGTATTTCGGGCTCACTTAAAACCATGAACATATACATCATGGAATTCTTCCACGAATCCAGTTCACTCTTCGGTGTGTGCCTGTGCATCTTCTGATAGATCGTATTACTGAGAACATCTTCAATCTTCTGATCCATTACCAGGCTTAGAAAATCTGTTTTTATGCCGTTATATATAATCATGAAACTTTTCTCTGATGTCGTAAGAATTATTGGCTATATTATACCTTTTTTAGTACTGGAAGAAAATGGAACAACCGGTTTACCTGCTAATTATAAATGCCGGTTTTCACCGGCAAATTACACATTAAAGAATAAATCTTGAAATCAATTGACTGATCTGACGGATATCTACGCTGCTCTGAAAATCAAACTGAAGTCTGGCACCGTTAGCAAACACCAGTACTAATTCACTGTCAATATCCAGAACACCTGCTGTCTCAATACCATAGTACTGAACTTTTGAATACGGATATGAGAAATATGATACTTTCTTTCCCGTCAATCCCTGTACATTTACTACAAAGATACGCTGGTCGGTAAAGATAACCTGATCACGTACCGTGGTAAACGCCTGGATGATTTGTTCATCATTCATCATGAGACCAGGTATTTCTTTTCTCACATCACTAAGTTTCATTGATTTCAAATTAAGAAGATTAGCTTCTCCCAAAATAGAACTGGATACAGCTGGCATGTTTATTCCTCCTTTAACATATAAATATCATGCACTTATACATATACAAAAAACCTGCCTACACTCTCCTATCCTCCTCCATCCTCTTCAGTGCCCTTACCGCAAACCCGTTCTTATGCTCTGCCTGCTTCTTCAGTATTCTCTCTGCTTCTGTATAGTACTTCTCTGCTTTCTCTTTATCTCTCTTCGCATGGATACCAAAGTCGTAGATCTCCGCATATCTTAGTAATACATCTCCCAGAAATCTCCTGTTTTCTTTATTCTTGTATACCAGGTCTTTGGCTACGATATAGGACTCATAGGCATTATGATATTGTCCGTCTTTTCTCTGCATATCTCCGGTCAGTAAAGATGCCAATACATGTTCCACTCCATACATCCATGCACTGTATGCTTTTCTTTTCGCTTCTTCCACCATCTCTTCCGTACCTGTCTCCAGTACATTTGCCAATAACAATGATGATGCCTTCACGATCAGCTGGTTATCCTCCGCGTATTCATATGCCATGTTGTACAACTTACGCGCCATGATATCACTATGTCTGGTAAATGTTCCCATATCGTACAAAACACCCAGACCAATCATCGCTTCCGGACTATGCTTTTTGATTGCTTCGTTATACATCCACACCAGTTCTTCCGCTTCCAGTTCACTCACACGATCCGGACAGGTATATAAAAGCGCATCCCCGTACTCGATGATTGCTTCCGTATCTCCGCAAACCGCAAACGAATACAATGTATAAATATCTTCTCTCATCTCTAGTCCCTCATATAGATATCTACGGTGATCATGGCATCATAATCGGTAATATCCAACGCAAAGATCCTGGCATATACATTCTTTCCGGCATCCATCAATCTGGCGCATACCTGGTTGTCAATCCATGCGATATACCCTAATTTAACCCCTTCCCTGGTGTATACCTTCACCGCTAATTCATCCGTCATATTCTCCGGTTCCCGCACTAATTTCAGTACTTCCTGTTCCTCCAGGTGTTCCGCAATCTCTTCTCTTCCCGCAACCCATGGTCCGGAAATAAACGTCCTGTACAGGAAGATCTCTGTCTCAAAGGGCTTAGGAAGCTTCTCTGAAGTACTGTGGAACAGGGATACCAGATTCTCCGGTTTCTTGATCAGTTCTGACATATTTGTTCTCCTAACTCATCCGGTTACGGATACTCTCTTCGTATAATTCTCTCTGGCTGTCATACGCATCCATTTCTTTCTTCAGTTCTTTTCTTCTCTGTTCGATCTTATCTGGATCTTCCAGCAGTTCTCTCTCGGTATAGGGAAAACGCTGTTTGATTGCTTCAATCTCTTCCTGTACACGTTTGATTGCGGATAGTAATTGTGCTTTCCTCTCCTCAGGAGAGTATTCCTGAATACTCCCTTCCTGACAATCCTCACACAACGCATCAATGATCCTCAGTGTATCAATATCCCCGTGTCTGTACGCTTCTACAGCATTCTGGTATAAACGCAGCTGTTCATCTGTCACTTCCGGATGAAGATCGGGGTGCAGACGTTTCACGATCTTCCTGTACAGACTTTTCAGTTCTTTGGTTTCTTTCTCGGAAAGGATCCTGCCGTGATGATGTTCTATGGCTTCATTCATCTTCCGCATCTTCGCTTCCAGTTCTGCGGTATATTCCAGAAACTCATAGTCTAACTGTTCATCAATCGCTGTCATATCCGGCTTTTTCCCATGATTGACCGCTGCCTGGATCAACTCACACTTACGTTTCATCCGCATACACTCACACATGGCTTTATACACGCGATACTCCAGTTCTCCAAGTTTCATCATGTACTTTGACTCCAGATTCCTGCAGACCACATGTAAAAGTTCATCTCTCTCCATCACAATCATGGATAAAGAAGTTTTTAATCTTTCTACTTCTTCCTGCATCTTCTGCCATTCCGGTGAAATGATGATCTCGTTCATACGTTTCCCCTCCCATCATCCTTATTGTGTCTCTCTCCTCCCGCAAAAAACCTGCCTGCTGTATATAAAAAACAGATACCTCTCAGTATCTGTTATCTCTCTGTTTATTATTCCTGTTACTCTGTTACCGTCTCAAACTTCTGTCTGGACAACCAGATGTAGATGACTACTGCTGTTGCACAGATCAGGAAACCAATCACAAGTACCGGATTCCAGCTTCCGGACAAGTCATAGATATACGGGAACGCAGAACTGACAAATGCGGCAATAAACGCATTCAGCGCAGACATCCGGCTGACCTGATCACGATATGTCTTCGCCCCGTAGATATTGAGCAGTAAGATGGACATCAGCACACCGCCCACACTGTAACACATGCCGTAACAAACACCTGCGACATATAACAGATAAGGATTGGCGCTTCCGACAAAGAATAACACAAAGGATAAACCAATCACCGATGACAAGATGACCGCTGCGCGGAATACACCAAGTTTATCGATCAGTACACCGAGGATGACTTTCCCGGATAAGTTGCCGATCATCGAACAACTTGTCAGGGCTGCGCCTACTGCCAGTGTATATCCGAGAGACTGCGTAAACGTAGGTAATTGCTGATTGAACTGGGCCAGAGAACCTGTACCGCCGATAGCCAGCAGACATACAAAGAAGACATATCCCGGCACATTCCGGATGACCTGTTTCTCTACGACTTTCTTTTCTCCGGCTTCACCAAATGGTACTTTCCCCTCCTCTTCCGGCGTCGGTGTCAGTAAGAATACACCCGGAAGTACGATCATACAGAAGGACACAATACCGACGATCACGGCCGAAAGACGCCAGCCGAAAGATGTAATACAACGAGATAAGATCGGACTGAATATACCTCCGACGATACCGGAGGAAGACAGTGTGATACCGATGATCGTACCGTTATTGGACGCAAACCAGTTATTCAGAATAATGGTAAGAATGACCATCAGACAACTCATACCGATGCCTGAGACAACCGCGGAAATATACCACTGCCAGAGA
The DNA here is from genome assembly GCA_017512555.1 of Solobacterium sp. GTDB lineage: Bacteria > Bacillota_I > Bacilli_A > Erysipelotrichales > Erysipelotrichaceae > Bulleidia. The sequence goes on from JAFWFE010000008.1 coordinate 4,671, forward strand.
TGACTGAACATGGACATCGCCGCAACAGATAATGTATACATAGATCCCAGGATACCGAGGACGACACGATGATTGTTCTTAAAAAATAATCTGGTCGTCGTGGTGACAGTCAGTGCCGATACAATGGAACGGATCAGATAATACAGAGACAGATCACCGGCACGAAATCCCAGATCACGGATGATCGCAGAAAAGAGTATTCCTTGTGTGTTTGCTACCGCACCCATGGCTCCGCCCTGGATCAACATAGC
>JAFWFE010000009.1 GCA_017512555.1 Solobacterium sp.
CTGGAGATTGAAGACCCGTTTACGGGTAATAAGAGATAGAGTGCTCGCGCAGACCACATTTGCGCTGTAAGGCGCAGCTCTGAGAGCAGGGCTATGCCCGCATATGTAAAACCACCGGCTAAGCCGGTGGATATTTATTATTCCGGAAAGTTCTTAAGATCCTTTCTGTGAGATGACGGAGTAAAGATGTTACAGTACAATAAATAGTAATCGGAGGTATCCATGAAACCAGTAATCACAGGAATAATTGGCGCAGGGGCGATCAGTGACGCATATCTGGTAAATCTGACCGGCCGTTTTACACCGTGGATCAAAGTAAAAAGTATTGCGGCAAATCATTTGGAAAATGCGCAGAAAAAAGCGCAGGAATACAGCCTGCAGGCTTGTACAACCGAAGAGATGATGAATGATTCGGAAATTGAGATGATCATCAATCTTACTCCGCTGGAAGCGCATGAAAATCTGATCCGGGACGCATTGAACCATGGCAAACATGTATATACAGAGAAAACGATTACCGAAGGATATACACAGGCAGAAAAACTGAGAAGGTTTGCGGCTGGGAAGAACTTGTACCTGGGATGTGCGCCGGATACTTTTCTTGGCTCATCCATACAATGTGCCAAGAAAGCCATACAGGAAGGTATGCTTGGGGAAGTGAACAGTTTCAGTATTGCGGTCAACCGGAATAATGATGTTCTGACAAGCATGTTCCCGTTCTTACGGAGAAAAGGCGCAGGAATACTCCGGGATTATGTAGTCTATTATCTGACAACAATTGCCGTGTTACTTGGACCATTTGCGCAGATTGCCGCAATGATCAAAGCACCATACCAGAAACGTATCTGTATTCTCCCTCAGTCACCGGAATACGGGAAAGAGATTGAAACACCAAATGAGTCGATCGCGTCCGTATTACTTAAACTGGATAACGGAATCACCGGCACATTACACGATGACAGTGAATCCTATATCCATGACCGGGCAGACTTTGTGATCTACGGAACGAAGGGAATCCTTCTGCTGGGAGATCCAAATTACTTTGGGGATCCGGTTCGCTTTCTGCCGGCAATCCCGCAGGACTTCAGTAAAAAGCCTGAACCTGTTATACTTGAACAGGTAAATACATATACAGAGAATTGCCGGGGACTGGGTGCTGCAGAGATGGCGTATGCCATACGCATGAATACAGGACATCGTGCTTCTGCAGAACTGGCATGCCATATTCTGGAAACAATCGAAGCGATTGAACAGAGTGCTGCGGAAGAACGGTTTGTTCAAATCCACACTCGTCCGGAGCTCCCGGAATTCTTCACCGGTATAGAACAGGAGGTACATGGAGTATGATCTGCAGAAAGTGCGGGAAGAGTATTCCCGATAGTGCCAACAAATGTCCGTATTGCTACACACGTACAGCTAACGGATGGAAAAACGAAGGGAAGAAACTGATTAAACCTGTGACAGATCTTCTGAAAAAGGATCCGTGGAAAAAGAAATAACAGACTGACAATGTAAATTTCGGGTATTACTGGTAAAATATCTGAATAGTATGCGGGAGGCACAAAGATTCATGAATAGTCTGACTCTCTTGATTTTCACGATTTTTACCGCAGCTGTATTTGGTTTTGAAGAATACCAATTATGTTCTAAACAGGCGGGCATCTGGTTCCGTCTACTACCGGTGATCTATGGTATAGTCTGGTGTATTCTTGCGTTACTATGCAGGATCTTTCACTGGTTCGCTGCAGGAGATCTGGACTTATCCGCATTCTTTGCGTTATTAGGTGCATCTTACGGTGTCCTGTGCATTGCGTCAGCAAGTGCCGGATATTTCTTCTGGCGTTTCAAAAACAGGGTGCAGACAAAATAAAAGAACAGGGTTACACCTGTTCTTTTAACAATTCGCATAGATCTCTGTAGATTGGATGGTCCTTGACAGATAGTCTCTTACAGAGCTCTTCGGATTGAAACAGAGATCCCTGCAGTAACTCCGGGATCACATCAATGATATCCGGCTCCATGGAATCAGACCATACCGACACATGAGTCACTATGCCATGTTCCACCCGGAATTCAAGACGTATACTGCCCCAGGGGAACCGCTTCTCACAAGATGTATCGAAGGGTAGTTCCTGTCCGTAGATCCACTCTGGTGACGCAAACTTTGCGGTCCTTTGCGCAAGGACATCCACATCAGGCCGGGAATACATTTCCGCAGAAACACCGTATTCTTCTTCACATGCTTGGATCAAAGCAGTACGTACCTGATCAATCGTCAGCCCTGGTTTAACATCCGCAAGATTTGTCACCCGGCTGCGTACGGAATCTACACCCCGTGCCTTGTATTTCTCCGGATCCGGTTGTAAATACACAGGCATCTTTGAGAGATCACTGTGGATGAGTAGTGTACCGTGCTGGTATGATTTACCGTTGTGATGATAATACGCATTCCCGGAGAACTTCTTTCCCTGGCAGAGAATATCATTTCTTCCGGTACATTCTGCCTCGATACCCAGTTTTCTTAAAGCATTACAGATGATCTGGGACTGCCGTTCTTCCGAATAATTCTCATCATCCGTCAGGAAGGTGAAATTCAGATTCCCCAGATCGTGATATACTGCTCCACCACCAGAAGAGCGGCGTACAAGATGTACGCCGTCTCTTTTGATTTCATTTAATCTGCATTCTTTGCGAACGTTCTGATTCCTGCCGATGACTACTGTATTGTCATTCTGCCAGAGATACAGGATCATCTCATGAAAATTCACCTGATCCATCAGAACGGATTCCAAAGCCAGATTTTCTGTCGGGTTTGTTCCTGAGGCTTCAATCAGATAAAGCCTGTTAATCATTGAACGGGAAACGCAGAACCGGTTTTCTTGCGGCAGTTACTTCATCCGGACGAGTGATCGCAGAATGATGCGGTGCACTGTGCAGATATTCAGGATCTTCCAGAGCTTTCGCATGGAGTTCGAGGAAGATCTTCGCAACTTCATCCAGAGTTTCCTTGGTCTCTGTTTCGGTCGGTTCTACCATCAATGCTTCATGTACATTCAGAGGGAAGTACATTGTCGGCGGATGAATACCATAATCCTGCAGTGCTTTCGCAATATCCATTGCACTAACACCATTGATTTTCTTCATCTCTTCCATGGTGATAACAAACTCGTGCATGCAGATACCCTTATTTGTAACATCATAGGTTGTTTCCAGGAGATGCTTCAGATAGTTAGCGTTAAGAACTGCATTCTTGGCAACTTCCGGAACACCTTCACGACCTAATGTGAGGAGGTAGGTGAATGCCTTTACGACAACCAGGAAGTTTCCGTGGAATCCACGTACAGCACCGATACTCTCAGCACCACGAGGATCCAATGCATACTCACCGTCTTTTTCAACGATGCGTTCACCAGGCAGATATGGTTCGAGGAATGCTTTACATCCTACAGGACCGCTACCAGGACCGCCTCCTCCATGAGGGGTGGAGAAGGATTTATGCAGGTTCAGGTGGATACAGTCAAAGCCCATATCACCAGGTCTTACGATACCCATGACAGCATTCAGGTTAGCACCATCGTAGTAGCACAGACCACCAGCTTCATGAACGATCTTTGTGATTTCAGAAATATTCTTATCAAAGATACCAAGAGTATTCGGGTTGGTAAGCATCAATCCGGCAGTATCTTCACCGCAGGCTTCTCTCAGCTTATCGAGATCTACACATCCATCCGGAGCGGAAGGAATGTTGATGACGGTGAATCCGCACATTGCGGAACTGGCAGGGTTTGTACCATGCGCAGAGTCCGGAACGATGATCTTATTACGCTGTGTGTTGCCTTTCAGTTCATGATAACGCTTGATCAGTAATAATCCGGTCATTTCACCGTGAGCGCCGGCAGCCGGCTGGAATGTCATCGCATCCATTCCGGTGATCTCGCACAGGTATTCTTCTGCTGTATGGAGCAGTTCCAGACATCCTTGTACATGATCCTGTGTAGGATGGATATTCTTGAAGCCAGGCAGGGCAGCTGCGGTTTCATTGATCTTCGGATTGTACTTCATTGTGCAGGAACCCAGAGGATAGAATCCATCGTTAACACCGAAGGTCTGCTTTGCCAGTTCGGTATAGTGACGGCTGATATCTGTCTCTGACAGTTCCGGCAGTCTCATTTCACTCTTTCTGGTGATTTCCGGTGTACATTCCGGAACATCACATGCCGGCAGGATGGTACAGTGTCTTCCGGTCACGCTTCTTTCAAAAAGTGTTTTCATGCACAGACCTCCTTTACCAGTGTATCAATCTCATCTTTGGTATTTGCCTCAGTAGCGCACCACAGGATGCCTCCCTCAACAGGAAGACCACCGAGGATACCTTTTTCATCTAACTTCTTTACAAGAGCTTCCGGATCATCACAAGCAGTAACGAATTCATTGAAGAAGTCAGCTTCATAGCAACGCTTCAGACCGGCTTTTTCGAGTTCCGCTGCCAGGTAATGTGCCTTGGCATAGCACTGTCTTGCAGCTTCCTTCATGCCTTCCGGACCCATCGCGGAAAGATATACGGAAGCAGTCAGAGCACAGTGAGCTTCGTTGGAACAGATATTCGAGGAAGCTTTCTCTCTGCGGATATGCTGTTCACGAGCCTGCAGGGTAAGCACGAATGCGCGTCTTCCTTCGGTATCAACTGTTTCACCGACAATTCTTCCCGGGAGTTTACGCATCTGTTTTTCCTTACATGCCATGAAACCAAGGTATGGACCACCGAAGGATAAAGGCATACCCAGAGGCTGACCTTCACCAACCGCGATATCTGCCCCGTATTCTGCAGGAGAAGGAAGCAGACACATCGCAAACGGATCCATGCTCAGAATATAGGTCAGACCCTTTTCATGAGCAATCTTACCGGCTTCTTCTGCATCTTCGATCACACCGTAGAAATTCGGCTGCTGCAGATACAGACATACAGCACCTTCACCGTCTACTGCAGAGAAATCTGTCTTTCCGTCTTTCAGCGGAAGAACAACGATCTCATCACCTGCAGTACCGCAGTAAGTATTGATGACCTTCATTGTGTCCGGATGAATACCGGCAGAAACATAGACTTTTCTCTTCTTCGGTGAACGGCACATGGAGATGGCTTCAGCAGCAGCAACACAACCGTCATAGACAGAAGCATTGGCAACATCCATGCCCGTCAGTTCACAGATCATGGTCTGATACTCAAAGATGGACTGCAAAACACCCTGAGAGATCTCTGCCTGATAAGGTGTGTAGGCAGTAACAAACTCTTCTTTGTTTACAACACTGCCGACAATTGCAGGAATGTAATGGTTATAAGCACCGGCACCACGGAATATGGAGAGATATTCCTTGTTCTTGGCAGCGAGAGCTCTGATGATACGGTCTACTTCCAGTTCGGATTTTCCGGCAGGAAGCTTCAGTTCTCCCTTGAACTTTAAGTCTTCAGGAACATCACGATAGAGTTCATCCGCACTTGAGAAACCGGCAGCTTTTAACATTTCTTCCCGCTGCTTGGCAGTGGAAGGAACATAACTACCCATGACTAATGAGCCTCTTCTTCGCAGAATTTAATGTATGCTTCAGCATCAAGCAGGTTTTCTGTATCTGTTACGTTAGCAAGACGGAACAGCCATGCGCCGTAAGGATCAGAGTTGATGGTTTCCGGAGCATCCAGCAGAGCTTCGTTAACTTCTGTTACAGTTCCGCTTACAGGTGCGTTAACATCAGATACAGCCTTTACGGATTCAACGTCGCAGATTGCTTCGCCTTCAACAGCTTCTGCATCAACATCCGGCAGATTGACGAATACGAGATCGCCGAGCTGGTCCTGAGCAAAGTCACTCAGACCAACTTCTACTTCTGTGTCAGAGATGAAACGTACCCACTCATGGGTTTTCGCATACTTCAGTTCTTCAGGTGTTTTCATGTTTATTTACTCTCCTTCTTATAAAATGGTAATGCGGTAACAACGCCTTCAATTTTTCTTCCGCGGACATCTACCTGTACAGGTGTGCCGAGTTCATAAGCCTGGTCAACCAGAGCCATTGCATAAGCACCATTCAGGTACGGGCAGTGAGTTCCGGATGTTGTATGACCAACTAACTGATCATTGACATAGACATCACAATGTTCTCTTGCGATACCTCTGCCGGTGATCTTGATACCGATACGATGACGGTTGACACGGTTGGCGATACCTTCACGTCCGATGAATTCCTTGTTCATCTTTACACCAAAGTCCAGACCGGTTTCCAGCGGACTTACAGTCGCATCCATTTCATGACCGTATAACGGCATGGAAGCTTCCAGACGTAATGTGTCACGGGCACCGAGACCACAAGGGATCACACGGTCATCTTCCAGTATCTTTCTCCAGATTTCCGGCGCGTCTTCCGGCTTACAGTAGATCTCGAAACCAAATTCTCCGGTATAGCCTGTCTGAGAGAGGATGACTTCCTTACCGAACAGAGTTGTGTCGATATAGCTGTAATACTTCATCGGCAGTTCTGTGTACGGAGCAAGAATCTCACCGCTCAGAGGTCCCTGCAGAGCAATCTGCGCATACTGATCGGAGACATCTTCGAATTCAACATCACCGGTCAGATGTTCCTTGATCCACGCAACATCCTTGAAACGGTTTGCAGCATTGACAACGACAAAGTAGTCATTCTCACCGCGGCAATAAACGATCAGGTCATCAACGCATCCGCCGTCGTCATAGCACATTACACCGTAACGTACTCTTCCAGGCTTCAGGCTGGTGTAGTCGTTTGTAATAATGTAGTTCAGATTCTTCAATGCGTCCGGACCTTTAAACGTAACCTCTCCCATGTGAGACACATCGAAAAGACCCGCTTTTTCACGGACAGCCATGTGTTCTTTGATGACGCCTGTCGGATACTGCACGGGAAGTAAATACCCGGCGAATTCAACAATCTTGCCATCTAAAGCAACATGTTCCTCATAAAGAGGTGTTTTTTCAGCCATAGATTATTCCTCCGATATATGATTTATGGTTCGACTTTATTGTACCTCATAAAGTACACTCAACGGTGACTGAAATTCTAAAAATACGAAAATATTTTTATCACAACAGGCAGGTAAAAAAAACTGAATCAGATGTCTATTGTAAATGCTGGAAAAACAGAAAATAATAAGAGAAAGGAGATAGATTTATGGATAAGTATGTATGCGGACCCTGCGGTTATGTATATGATCCTGAAGTTGGCGACCCTGACAGCGGTATAGCACCCGGAACACCTTTTGAGGAACTTCCGGAAGACTGGTGCTGCCCGATCTGCGGCGTATCCAAGGACATGTTCGAAAAAGCAGAATAACTACATGGAAACATCGAGAGGTGTTTCTTTTATCTACAGGAGGTAAACAATGAGTATTGCAGTAAATTTATACTATACGGGAGTTAACGGAAATGCCCGTAAATTTGCCCGGGAAATGGAAGAAAGCGGTACTGCCGCATTGATCCGTGCGGAGGCAGGAAATCTCCGTTATAAGTATTTCTTTCCGATGGATGACCCGGAGACTGTGCTGCTGATCGATATGTGGAAAGACCAGGAGTCCATAGATCTGCACCACGCGTCACCGATGATGGCGAAGATCGCGGAACTGCGCAACAAATATGATCTGCATATGCGCGCGGAACGCTTCACATCGGAAGAATTACCGGCAGGAGACCAGGGGTTCATCCGGAAGTAAGAGCAGGGTATAAAACCTGCTTTTTTTCACGTTTTGAAAGCGTATTCATTTTTATTACAAAATAACTACATCTTTTGATATACCCGCAGAGAAATAAACTTTATATTTAAATTATGATTAGGCGTATGCCTTTAGAAAGAGAAGAATATGGATACATGGTTATGTTTTGACGCCGGCGGAACATTTGTTAAGTATGCCGTGATCAATGAAAAAGAAGAGTTTGAAACGGAAGGGAAATTTGAAACGATCTGTGATGACAGAGAGGGTTTTCTTGCCAGTCTGAAAGATGTTTATGAGAAGCACAAAGGTGTCAAGGGTATAGCTATGAGTATGCCTGGCATGATCGAGGTGGATACCGGATACATGCGTACAGGCGGATCGATCCATTGTGTGGCAGGAATGAATCTTGCGGAAGCCGTCAGTGCGTTGTGTGACGGTCTGCCGGTAACGATAGAGAATGATGGTAAGGCGGCTGCTACGGCAGAACTGGTTTCCGGTACGCTGAAAGACTGCAATAACGGTGTTGTCTGCGGTATGGGTACGGGAATTGCCGGTACGCTGATCGTTGACCGTAAGATCATCCGCGGCGCGCATCTGTTTGCGGGTGAATTGTCCTACGCGGTAAAGGATGTTTCTTCGTTCCCGGAGGAACCGACAGAAAACGATAATCTGTTTAGTCATATCGGTGAAACATTTGTCGGGAATACAACCGCGGCTGCCATGTGCGGAAAGTATACGGCACTGACCGGTACACCGATGGATGCCAAGGAATGTCCGCATCTCTTTGAACTGATGGAACAGGGAGACGAGAATGCCCGTACAGCGATCCAGGACGCGGTCAATATCCTGGCGATGATGTTGTTCAATCTGCAGTGCTGCATCGATCCGGATGTGATTGCGATTGGCGGCGGGATCAGCGCAAACAAGACATATATCGGGATGCTTCAGAAGAGAACACAGGATATTGCGAAGATGATTGGCTATGGAGCTCCGATACCGAACGTACAGCCGGCAAGATACCGCAATAGTTCCAATCTGCTCGGCGCGTTGTATTATCACTGGAAACACGAGGGAATCAAAGAGTTTTAGGAGGTAGTCCATGGGTAAATTACTTGCAGGCGCTGCCAAGGTATGCGCTTCACCAACACAGGAAATTCTGGATGAACTGAGAGTTGCCGGTGCCTATACATCCTATGAAAAGGTATACAAGGATGTATATGCGCGTTGTGTGGCATTTACGGACGGTAATGAGAAATTCTTCATCTTTACTTCCGAGAATGGTATGTTCCCGGCACAGCGGAGATTCCGTGAGAAGATGCAGAAGGAATTCGGTGTACATCCAGATGCGGTAATGCTCGGCAATACACATAATCATCAAGGATTTGTGGCTTCTGATCCCGAAGAATCTCCGGGTGGTGCTAGACATCATGTGGAAGGCAAGCTGGCAGAAGTCAACGAGAAGATCATCCAGACCCAGCATGAATTTGCGCTGGAAGCTGCCCGTCAGGCGCTGAAGAACGCAGTACCGGCAAGAATGGGGTATATTTCCGGCACCAGTTATATCAATGCCAGCAGAGACTGGCCGACCCCTGTAGGAGGTCTGCAGAACTCTGACTACGGCGGATACAGTGACAGGGAACTGGTTGTACTGAAGGTGGAAACCGAGAGCGGTGAACCGATTGCCTCGGTAGTGAACTTTGGTGTGCATTCCAACATGATGTACCCTCACAGATTCAACGGGACATTTAACTATGTATGCGGAGATCTCGGCGGGGAGATCATGGAATTCGTAGAGAACGCGCATGCCGGAAAAGAGATCTGTCTCTGGGTGGAAGCTGCCGCAGGAGACCAGAATCCTCTGGTTACCGGCTTCCAGCAGGGAGTCAGAGCGCTGCCGGATGGTACATTTGAGGAAATCCATACCGAGATCAGTGCCGAAGCAACCTACACCATGATGGAACATCTCGCCCAGGTACAGGGTCTGGAAATCCTGAAAGCAGAGAAGACGATCCGTACATATTCCACGGATTTTGATCTGAAATACGGCAGAAGTGTGAAGAGTATTCCCGGCAAGGTCAATGCCAGAGAAAAATTTGCGCTGATCTTCTCCGGTGAACAAAAAGGCCAGAAAGGGCGTCATCAGATCACTGTGGATGAGTTCAAGGCAATGGAGATCGAACCCGCAGATGATGTGGAATTCAAGTTACACCTGGCTGTTCTGAACGGGATGGCTTTTGCGGGAATCAATACCGAACCGTATTCTTATCTCGGAAGAATTGTCAAGGATGTACTCCCTTACCCGAAAGCCATGATCTTCGCGATTGACGCCGGTCATGTAGGGTATATTCCGGATGTACGTAAATCTGAATACGCAGGATTCGGTACGCTGGATTCCAAGGCACAGAGTCCCTGGGATACCGAAAGAGTCTTCTATGAGGGATTCCGTGATCTGGCGGAGGAAATAGAGAAGGAGTAAGGAAATGGCTGTTGAACTAAAAGATTTACTGTGTGATATACACACACATACAATTGCCAGCGGACATGCGTACGGAACGATCCGTGAGAATGTGCAGGCCGGCGCTGAACGTGGTCTGAAACTCGTGGGTACCTCTGAACATGGTCCGAATATTCCCGGCTCCTGCCATCCGATTTATTACTCCTGTGCCAACCGCATTCCAAGAGAGATGTTCGGTGTAGAGGTAATCACCGGTGTGGAAGCGAACCTGAACGATGACGGTACGATCGATATCCCGGATATGTTGCTGGGATTTCTGGACTACGCGATTGTCGGTATTCACGGTTTTGGTTATAAAAATCACGGAGAAGAAGAGAATACGGATCTGGTCATCAAGGCCATGGGTATAGACAAGGTGCATTTTGTGGCTCATCCGGATACAGACAAATATCCTCTGAACTATGAACGCCTGGTCAAAGCCGCAATCGAAAACCGCTGCGCACTGGAGATGAATACCAGTTCCCTGCGTAAGCCTCAGGAGAGACCGGGGTGTTACGACAATTACCGGAGAATGCTGGCAGAGTGCGTAAAACAGGGCTGTTACATCATCGTCAACACAGACGCGCATGATCCCAGTGAAGTCGGAAGATTCGAGAAAGCGGTGGAACTGCTGAACGAGGTGGATTTTCCGAAAGAACTGATTCTCAATTGTGATCTGGATAAGTTAAAAGAGTTGATTGATTATAAGTTTGACAGAATTATGGGGTTTTAAACTATGGGTAAAATTACTGAACCGATCGTCGTCGAAATTGCGCCAAACACCTACCACATCAATGAATTCGGCATCGATAACCAGTATCTCCTGGTTGGCGATGAACGTGCATTAGTGATCGATACCGGCTCAGGCCTATATGATATGAAGAAGCTGATCGCGAAGCTTACCGACAAGCCATATGATGTCGTTGTTACACATCTTCATGGTGATCATAACGGAGGCAGCAATCAGTTTGAAGAAGTCTGGATGCATCCCCTGGATATTGAATGGTTACCGCCGGTTGCCACAACCGAACAGATGCGCTGGAAAGCCATGCGTATGGAAGAAATCTCCCGTGAACATCGTGAACACGATGACGGTACGGGATGGCCAAGCTATGAAGAAATCTTCCCGTATGACACCGTAGATATCCTGGAACGCGAGAAGAAATGCCGTTATCTGGAATTACAGGACAGACAGGTATTTGAACTGGGCAACCGCAAGGTAGAAGTATTCCATACCCCGGGACATACCAGAGGATCCGTCAGTCTTCTGGACTACAAGAGAAGGATCTTATTCAGCGGTGACGCGATGAACTTCAATGTCGGCACACGTTCTGTCGGAGGACCGTACAGCGGAGTCGCTGTCAGTACGATGTTAAGAGGGCTGCTGAGGATCGTTGAACAACGTCCGTACTTTGACCAGACCTTTACCGGACACTGCAACTACGCCAATTAGATCAATGTAATCTCACAGCCGGACGATGTTCTGGATGATATCATTGAGAATCTGCGCAGAATTCTGCAGGGAACAGCCGTAATCATCGATCGTCCTTCGCACCTGAAACCGGATCTGATCATGAAAACCGCCATGTATGGCAAAGCCGCAACGATCTTTAACGAAGACCTGCTGTGGGAAGAAGGGGAAGAACACATTATCCCTTAAGAAAAGAAGGTACGCATGAAAAACAAGTATTACACATACCCTGAAATCACCAACTGGGGTGATCCTACCGTAGACGCTCCGGACTTCCGAAGCGGTGTTGTATCCCTGGCAAAAGAACAGAAGTGGGTTGCGCCTTTCTATGACCTGGAAGCCATGATGCATACTGCCACAGGCAAAGAGATGATGATTGCGGCGGAACTGGAGAAGAAGTATACCGATATCAACGACCCCGGACTGAAGGAATTCTGGGATGGATTCGGACTGGAATATACCGTACATGAGACCAAGGGAGAAAACTGGTTATCCTTTGTGCCGAAGTGTGTATATGAAAGCGAAGAGAAACTGCCGGTAGTGCTGGCTTTCCGCTCTGCCTGTGTATTTGCGCAGAGTTTCTACTATGATCTGGAAATGATCGCGGCACAGGGACAGATGATCCTGCTGGTATTCTCCACGGAAGACAGAGATGCCAACGAACTCTGGCTGGATATCCTGGAAGAAGCCAAGACCATCTATCCGATTGATAAGACCAGAGTCTATCTGACCGGACACAGTCACTATGGAGATTTCGCTTTGGAATTCATGCGCAGACACCACGAGATCATTGCGGCAGTTGCCCAGCAGGGAGATATCCCGGGATGTGCTCCGCATTTCTTCAGTGATGAAGATATTGAGAAGATGCGTGCTATAGACATGCCGATCATCGCTGTTTCCGGTACTGCGGAAATGAGTATGATGTTCCCGATGAATGTGGATGCCCAATGCCTGGATGCCGTACCTGACCGGATGAAGCATGCCATCCCGGTATACGCGGATGACCGGATCAGCGCCTGGCAGAGAAGGCTGTATGCCGCAAACTGCCCGATGAAGACAAAAGAAGAGATCCTTGACGCAAAGAACGGCACACGCGCGGAACAGAATCTGGGATTCCCCTGCGATCACAGTGAGACCTTGTGGGTGGATGGCCAGGAAGTGTATATCGGGGATCTGAAGGATGTCAACGGGAACGAACACCTGAGAGTCGTAGCCATTGAGAATCTTACACATACCACCTGTGAATTCATGCATACGATCAGCTGGTCCTATCTGCGCAGATTTGCCAGAGATCTTGAACAGGATAAAGTGATCGAACTTTATCGGTAATAGGGAGGTTTAACCATGGAAAATAAGTACTATTCCTATCCTGAAATCACCAACTGGGGTGATCCTACCGTAGATGCTCCGGACTTCCGCAGCGGTGTCGTATCCCTGGCGAAAGAACAGAAGTGGGTCGCGCCATACTACAACCTGGAACAGATGATGCATACGATCACCGGTGAAAGTATGATGATCGCGGCAGAGCTGGAAAAGAAATATACCGACATCCGTGATCAGGGTTTAAAGGACTTCTGGAACAGTAAAGGTCTACAGTACGAAGTACATACCACCAAAGGTGAAGACTGGTTATCCTTTGTGCCGAAGAGTGCCATGGAAGGAAATGAGAAGTTACCGGTGATGTGCGCGTTCCGGGCTGCCTGTGTATTTGCGCAGAGTTTCTACTACGACATGGCCATGATCGCGGCACAGGGAGAAATGATCCTGCTGATCTTCTCTACGGAAGATAAGGATGAGAATGAACTTTGGCTGGATATCCTGAAAGAAGCGGAGAGTATCTATCCAATCGATAACACAAGAGTCTATCTTACCGGACATTCCCACTACGGGGAATTTGCCCTGGAATTCATGCGCAGACATCATGAGATCATTGCGGCTGTTGCCCAGCAGGGTGATCGTCCGGGCCTTGTGCCTCATTTCAGTGATGATGCGGCAATGGAGAAGATGCACACGTTTGACTGCCCGGTGAGTATCGCTTCCGGTACCGCCGAGATGACCCAGCACTTCCCGCTGAATACTCCGGCGCCGAGATATGACGCATGGAATGAAAGACTACGCGCAGTGATGCCCGGAACACTTGAACAGAGAGTATCCTCCTGGCAGAGAAGACTGTACGGATCCCGCTGTGAAACCGTGACAAAAGAAGAAATGCTTGCCTGTGCGGAAAGTCCCAACAAGGCGTTGAGAGTTCTTGGTTTCCCGTGTGATGATGCGTATACATTGTGGATCGATGGTGTGGAAGTCTATGTCGGGGATATTAAGAATGTGGACGGCAGAAAGCACCTGCAGGTGGTTGCTGTAGAGAATCTCTCACATACGACTTGTAAGGCGCAGCACTTGATGAGTTGGACATTTGTCCGTAGATTTGCCAGAGATCTTGAGAATGATCTGGTTGTAGAACTGTACGAGTAGAGTTATGGAAAATAAGTATTATTCTTACCCCGAGATCGTAAACTGGGGAAATCCTACCGTAGATGCCCTGGACTTTCAGAGTGGTGTGGTATCTCTTGCCAAACAGAAGAAATGGGTCGCCCCATACTACAACCTGGAACAGATGATGCATACCATCACCGGTGAACGGATGATGATTGCGGCAGAACTGGAAAAGAAATACACGGATATCCGGGATCAGGGTCTGAAAGAATTCTGGGAAGCCAAAGGTCTTTCGTATATGGTCCATAACACCAATGGAGAAGACTGGTTATCCTTTGTGCCGAAGAGTGCCATGGAAGGAAATGAGAAGTTACCGGTGATGTGCGCGTTCCGGGCTGCTTGTGTATTTGCGCAGAGTTTCTACTATGATCTGGCGATGATCGCTGCACAGGGAGAGATGATCCTGCTGATCTTCTCTACGGAAGACAAGGATGAGAATGAACTCTGGCTGGATATCCTGAAAGAAGCACAGAGTATCTATCCGATCGATAACACAAGAGTCTATCTCACCGGACATTCCCATTATGGGGAATTCGCCCTGGAATTCATGCGCAGACATCATGAGATCATTGCGGCAGTTGCCCAGCAGGGTGACCGCGCAGGTCTCGCCCCGTACTTTACCGATGATGCCGGCATGGAGAAGATGCACACATTTGACTGTCCGGTAAATATCGTTACCGGTATGGCAGAAGTCAGCCAGCACTTCCCGCTGAATACGCAGGCCCCTGCATACGACGCCTGGGATGAAGCACGGAAGAAAAGGATGCCCGGCACTCTGGAAGAACGTATTACTTCCTGGCAGAGAAGACTGTACGGGTCACGGTGTGAGGTATGTACAGCCGAAGAAATGATTGCGGTCAGAAATAGTAAAAACAAAGCAGAACGTTCTCTGGGATTCCCTTGTGATAAGGCGAAAACTCTGTGGATGGACGGTGTGGAACTGTATGTCGGTGACTTTAAGAACGTGGATGGACGTTATCACTTACAGGTGGTAGCCATAGAGAATCTCTCACATACCACATGTAAGCCCATGCATCTGATGAGCTGGACATTTGTAAGAAGATTTGCCAGAGATCTGGAAAACGACCTGGTTGTTGAACTGTACGAATAAAAAGTACTCAGTTTCGCTTTAAGCGGGACTGAGTTTTCTTAATCATCCGCTTTACTGCACAGTACCGGCATACAGAGAACGTATCCTGTACTTGTGGTATTCTATAGACAGATAGAATTTGGGTTATCCCGTATCATTGGAGGTATGACTATGACTAAGTACAAGATCGGCATTCTTAACGGTGATGATATCGGATTGGAGATCGTTCCGGTAGCCGTAAAGGTTCTGAAAACTGCAGTTGCACAATATCCTGATATCGATGTAGAGTGGCATCCGCTTCCGGTAGGATATACGTCTTTCCTGGAGTATGGTACGACTCTGCTGGATTCCGTAAAAGAGGAGTTATATACCCTGGATGGATGGATCCTGGGACCAATCGGACATATGGCTTATCCCAAGGATCAGCCTCTGTGCTTTAACCCTCATCCGATCCTGCGCAGAGAATACGACCTGGTAGCGAATATCCGTCCTGCCAAAGCATATCCCACGATTCCTTGTATCAAGGAGAATACCGATCTGGTGATCATCCGTGAGAATAACGAAGGATTCCAGCCGGACAGAAATATGTTCCTGGGAAACAGTGAGTGTATGCCTACACCGGACATGGCGCTGTCCCTGCGTGTGATCACAAAGAGAAACAGTCAGATCGTCGCGCGTGAGGGCTTTGAATTAGCCAGAAAGAGGAATAAACTGAAGAAGGTAACCGCGATTCATAAGAATACGGTATTTAAACTGGGTTGCGGCTTATTCATCGATTCCTGCCGTGAGATTGCGAAAGAGTATCCGGATATTGAGTTTGAGACAGTAGTTGTGGATACGTTCGCAATGAAGATGCTGATGCATCCGGAGAACTATGATGTTGTGATCACCACCAATATGTTCGGAGATATTCTCTCGGATGAGGCTGCAGGTCTTGTCGGTGGTCTTGGTATGGCTGCCGGTTTGTGTGCCGGACCAAAATACTGCATGGCACAGGCTACACACGGATCCGCCCCGGATATCTACGGAAAAGGTATCGCGAACCCGTTTGCCATCATCAAGTCTTCCCAGATGATGCTGGACTGGCTCGGCAGAAGGAAGAATGATGATAAGATGATGTCTGCGGCAGCCGATATCGAATGGGCAATGGAAGCTGTACTAAGTGACAAGGCATCCATTACACCGGATCTTGGCGGTACTGCGTCCACCGAAGAGATGGGTGATGCTATCTGTAAGATCCTGGAGAAGGGTAAAGAATAACTGCCGGAAAGGGATGAGTAACCATGGAACAACACGAAAGAATACAAATCATGGAAAACGCACTGGATGAAGTGACAGAGAAGATTTCTGCGTTAAGACAGGCATTTACCGAATATACCGGGATTCGTGAGAAGATCATCCAGCTGGAACAGTACTATACCAGTGATCTCTGGGTGAAAGATTATGAAGATGATGAAGCCGGAAAACTGCCGGAAGATCTGAAACGCGGAGTATTATCACAGGACGCAATCGATGATATGCTTAATGATGATCTTGAACTGCGGGGAATGATCCTGCAGGAATTATCCGGAAGACATGTACCGGAAGAAGCGGAGTCACAGGAATAAGCAGTCTCAACGTCTGGAGGTGTAGAAGATGATAGCACGTCGCAGGTGCCGCCATTGTGGTCAGGAATACAGTTATGAGGATGATTCTGCCAATATCATGACTTTCTGTCCGCATTGTCATCGGTACGACCATCTGGAGTGCGAGTACGGGTATGGAGGGATCGTCCCGTGTCAGGTATTACTGGGTGATCAACCCCTTGCAGTAATCCGTAAAAGCGGTGAACATTACCGTCTGGATTCACTTCAGCTGAATATCCACGAGGATCTGAATCATACCGGAATCAAAGCTCTGGAAGAAGCGGAAAAGAGAATCACACAGGCATTACCGGTCAAGATCGTTGAATCTGTAGAGAAATAGCCGAGAAGCCGGGGAATTACGGAAAAAACGGGTAAGGAATAAGTGAAGGAGGATTTCAATGTGATTCCAAACTTTACTACCTTACCCTTTAAAAATGATTTTATGTTTTGTGCTGTACTGCACGATAATCCGGATATTGCCAAGCGTATTACAGAGATCATTACCGGCAGAAAAATAACCTCCATCACCAATCTCATCCAGCAGAACTGGGTAAATACAGACCCTTTACTGAAGACTGTCAGACTGGATGTGACCTTTGAGGGAGATGAACAGATTTATTGTGTTGAAATGCAGGTGGATACAGAAAGAGAAATTGAGAGAAGAATGCGCTATTACCAGGCTGCCAAGGATATTGAACAATTAAACGCAGGCCAGAGATATGAGGAGTTAAAATCTGTGATGATCATCTTTATCTGTGATTATGATCCCTTCGGTTTCGGAAAGCAGAAATACACCTATCATAATTTGTGCAGAGAGACAGGGGAAGAACTGGATGACGGTCGTGATATAATTGTAGTAAACACAAGAGGAATGAAGACTGAGGATCCTGCGCTGAACTCACTGCTGGAATATATCCATACAGGGAAAAAGAACGAAGAAGTACTCACCAGTGTGATTGATGAGGCGGCAGACAGAATCCGGTACAACAAGGAATGGAGGGAGCGCTTCATGACTGTCGGAGAGTACATAGAACGGGAAGCAAAAAAGCGGGCTGTCGAAATAGCACAGGAAATGGCCGCGGGAATAGCACAGGAAATGGCCGCGGGAATAGCACAGGAAATGGTCGCTGAGATTCTTGCCGGCAAATCCGAAGAGGAAAAAATCCTGAGTATTATGAAAGCAGTCTCACTGCTGGAGAAACTCAATCTCCCTGAGACCCAGATTGCGCAGATGATTACGGAACAGTACGAGATCACCGAAGAGGAATATCACAGGATTCGCGATCACGTACAATCCGGGAATCATTAATTGTTCAGAAAAAAACAGAGGAACGTACATTGAAGTGCTCCTCTGTTTTCTTATGCTTATCAGAGATGTTTAACTGACCAGCGGCAGGATATACGTTACCCAGAGCCAGGAGATCGGCATAGCCACCACCATGCCCGGAATCATATCCGCTGTCGGGAATTCCTTCAGTTTTAACATACGGAAACCGGATGCCAACATGATAAATCCTCCGACTGCCTTGAAGTCATTGATCATGGTTTCTGTAGTCACAGGGATAATCAGACCAGCCAGCAGGAATAAAGACATGAAGAGAATAAACTGCGGTACCGCAATAAACGATACTGTCTTACCAAGACGACACGCAAAGATCATTGCGGTAAAGAAATCCAGAATACTCTTGGCAATCAATATACTATGATCTCCGTTCATACCGGAAACGAGAGAACCGTAGATTCCTGTACCGCTGGCGCAGAATAAGACGATCACGGTAATCAGTTCATTGATGTTGCCGGAAGACCCTGAAAACCTGTCCTGCAGAGATATCACCAAGCGATTGATATTATCTCCGAGATGGATCAGTAAGCCCAAGGATGTACCGAGAATGACGGAGAAGATCACCGCAGGCATATTCTTCATCAGGACAACATTAGTTATTCCCATACCAAAGGCAGAAAGACCAAAAATCATATTCAGAGTATCTTTATAGTTATCAGATAACCTGTCCCCGGCAAAAGCTCCGCAAAGACCTCCCAATACTATGGACAATGAATTGATAATAATACCAATAGGCATAAGTATTCTCCTTTATATAACTATTATAATTCATAGTATACATGGATAACGTAAAAACTTACTCTGCATAATACAGGAATTTTTACATTGGATGAAAGTAATACGGTAATATAAATATATAGGGAGTACAAGAAAACAATGTATTGCAGAAAATGCGGCGCAGAGATTCCGGATGAGGCAGTATTCTGCCCGGAGTGCGGAGAACGTGTAATCAAGGTCAGCGAAAACCGGAAAACCACAAAAACAGAAGAATTGAAAAAGAATATCCAGAAAGAAAAATCTGTGGTAAAGACAAAGAGTACACCCCGGAAGAAAGGCGGGATACTGAAGCCTTTACTTATTATGGGAGTGATAGCTGTCCTGGGGATTGCCGGAAAGGATCTTTTCACTGAGTATTTCGGAGAAAAGAAGGATCAGCCGGAGCTGTCCGTCGTAATACCCGCAGACGATACACCGGAAAGTACAATCAACACACCTGTCCCATCGGTAAAACCGGAGACGCCTGTCCAGAATACACAGACCATAAAACCTTCGGTTCCCAATAACACGGTTACCGGGAACACTTCAACGGATACTACCGGAAGCGGAACCTGGGAAGAAGATATGATGCCAAAAACCATCAATGATCTGACGATGGCTATCGCGGATGACTTTATTTATCCGGAGAAGATGCTGGTGGCTGGTGTCCCTCAGAGCGCGGAATACATGCAACCGTACAAGGCAGAAGGCGCATGGAAATACGAACTGATCTTTGAAGAGAACAATTATAAGGAGATTGGTCTCTGCGAACTGATCTTCGGCCAGAACGGTGTAAGTTTTGAGTTATATCCTTCCCAGAGTATCTACGGGTATGATATCTATCCCACAGACAGAGAGACTATAGGTTATGATACGTACACCGGTTCTATGAGAGATGAGGATTATATCCTGCAGGATTCTTCAGAGAGTTCTACCATCGTACTATCCCCGTTTATCCGCATTGAAGGCACAGAGTATGCCTTTGGCTCAATCGCCACGGCTGCCGGAGATATCGGTTCATTCCTTTTCACCAGACCATAAGGAGAGAGAATTAATTATGAACAGAATAGTGAAGATTATCGCAATCGCTTTACTGATAATTATGGCAGCAATTGGATTTCTGGTCATCAAAAACACTTTTATTGTTCCCGGGGATAACAGTCCATATGACCCGGGTACACCAGCACCGGCACCTCATGACGGAGTATTTACTTCAGAACACGGTACGATGACATTTAATGGAGATGATGAAACCATTATTGTGAACTTTGATGACACACTGGCAGATTTGATTGGAATCTCTGCCGGAGAACATGAGATGAAGTATGAGTTCCTCAGCGGTGACCTGCCTCCGCACGGAAGTGTGCCGATACGCTATGATGTAGCCCACGAACTGCGTTTTTCTACGGATAAGGATAGTTATGTCGTGCGGGTCGGTATTGCGGCAGAGGATGGATCAACCGCCACAGTAGGCCGGGATATGGTTACTGAAGAAAGGATCCCTTTGTTATTCCAAGGTGAGAAAGGATCATTTTCGGTGATTTTCAATAAGTAACATTTTTTATCGTGATTATGAATAAAACAGGGTATCTGTTTTGGAATACCCTGTATTTATTTCTCAATCACTATGGATTCAATGACCGGCTGTTCTTCTGAAAGAATCGTACCGTTTTTATCGACGGGCTGTGCGTCTGCCGCAATCTTCATCGCAACTTTCAGTCCCTCAGTGACAGTACCAAATGCGGCATAATCACCATCCAGGAAAGTATCATCTGCTACACAGATAAAGAACTGTGAACTGGCACTGTCTGGGTTCTTGGCTCTGGCCATGGATACGGTGCCGCAGACATGAGATAGCGGATTATCATACCCGTTGGAAGAGAATTCTCCGTGTATGGTCTTGCCGGAACCTCCGCCGCCATTCCCGTCAGGGTCACCTCCCTGGATCATAAAACCATCCATGATCCGGTGGAAGGTAAGTCCGTCATAGAAGCCGCTTTCTGCCAGTTCCACAAAATTCTTAACAGTTTCCGGAGCAGTACTTGTCTTCATCTCAAACACGATCTCTCCGTAGTCTTTAACTGTTATTCTGGCCGTATATACCGTATCTTCTTCAATCTGTACCGGCTGTTCCTCATTCTTTTTACAACCTGTCATACCCAGAATCAGTACACAGGCGAATATACATGTCCATACTCTCTTCATCTTTGTTAACCTCAATAAACCTGATGTGTATTATCATATTCCAATTCTGTTACAATGAACAGGAGGTGTACCATGAAAATACCGGAAATGAATTACTGTATGCACTGCGGTACGAAACTGATCCGCAGATATCTGAAGAATGAGGGCGATATCCCGTACTGTACTACCTGTCAGGAATACCGTTTCCCGGTATTTAATACGGCTGTATCCATGATCATCATGAATGAAAAAGAAGACCAGATCCTGATGATCCGTCAGTACGGTGGTAATGAGTATATTCTGGTTGCCGGTTATGTCAACAAGGGTGAGGATGCTGAAGATGCCGCAATCCGTGAAGTCCGGGAAGAAACCGGGCTGACCGTCACCAGTGTAAGATTCAATCACAGTCATTATTTCGCACCGTCAAATACACTGATGCTTAACTTTGTGGTGACCGTCAAAGGAGAAGTAAACGTTAACGAAGAAGTCGATACCTGGGCATGGTTTACTCCCGGAGAAGCACGGATAAACATAAGAAAAAACAGCCTGGCTAAGGCATTCCTGCTTGGCTGGCTGGATGGTATCTATGACTTTCCGGAATACCCGGCAAAACCGTACAGATAATTATCCGTTTTTGGATAACTCTATATATTCATTCGGAGTATAACCGGTCTCCTCGTGGAAGACCTTGGTAAAATAACTCTGACTGCAGAACGACAGGGAATTGGAGATTTCCGCAAGAGATGACGCCGAGTTCATCAACATGATCTTGGCCATCTCTATTTTTTGTTTACGTACAAAGCGGGAGAAGGTAACACCTGTCTCTGTACGGAACAGGTGAGACAGATAGTCCGGGGTTACGTACAGGGAAGTGGCGACATCTTTCAGTGTGATGTTGGAATATAAGTTTTTGTATATGTAGTTGATTGCGCTGGTAACAAGCTTGGAGAACTTTGAAATACTGGTTTCTTCCATCAGGTCAGAAGGAGAGACATTACGCATGGACAGGAACGTGGATAATGACTGGTAGTACCACTCCGCAGCCTGTTCTTTGGTAAAGTTGAAATCCAGCTGCTGCAGGTACATATCCGAAATCGCAAATGCCACGGACCATGGTATACCTGCACGCACAAAACTACGCGTATTCAACGTAATTGAAGCGATACTGCCCATAATCAGCTGTTTCTGCGGGTCCTTTGACATTTCACCCATGCGGTCCACATTAAACAAACTCATGGCGAATTCCAAAGTTCTGGGGTCATTATTCACGATATATGATTTCAGAACCTGTTCATCATCATAAGTTAAATCCCGGTGAGGATCCTTACTTTGAAGAAAATCGTGGATGTTTAAAATATCAAAGCTGAAATTATCCTTACTATCGCTTGCCATACAATAATCATAAGATTTCTGATAGATGAAAGTAAAGATTATTTATACAACATTTCATGAATTTATCATGCTCTGCAGAAGAACAAAGAAAACCAGAGAGGTTTCTCTGGTTATGCCGGGAGTAATATAATTAACGTTCAATAGAGTGGATCCACTTCCCGCTGTGCAGACGGGATACACACCATACGGATTTAATCGCGTAGTCAATACGCAGACACCACATGGTAAGCCATGCCGGCCAATGTAATACAAGACCTGCCAATGCGCCTAACGGAATGGATACGATCCACATGAAGATAATATCGGCTTTCATCAGGAACTTGGTATCTCCGCCGCCTCTCAGTACACCTTTAGTCATGACAGACTGGATTGCCTGGAAGAAGATGATCAAGGCATAGGCATGCATAAGCTGATTAGCTATGACAACCGTGTCCGGTGTCAAAGTATACATCTTGACGGATAACGGACCGACGAAGAAAATCAATACACCGGTAATTGCGCCGAAGATCACACTAAGCAGGTAGAAGGTTTCACCTTCACGAAGAGCTTTCTCGCGGTCACCTGCCCCAACCGTATGTCCGGTAATGATACTGGAAGCGTTGGAAATACCCTGGATCACTACAGTCATCAGACGATCTAATACCTGGCAGATTGCGTTAGCCGCAACCACCGCAGATCCCATATGTCCAAGAATGATACTGACAGCCGTACCACCGAATCCCAGCAGCGCATCACTAACTAATACAGGAGCACCAAGACGGAAGTAATTGCTGAAGAATTCCGAAGAGGGATTATGGAGAAGATCCTTGACACGTAATCCCAGTTTCTTATCCATCTTGAAGATAAACCAGAAGGTGACGATAAATTCTGCCGTACGGGCAATCAATGTACCAAGCGCGGCACCGGCAATCTCCATACGCGGAGCCCCGAATTTACCGAAGATAAACATATAGTTCGCAAGGATATTCACAAAGAAGGAAATACAGGAAACCACAAGACCTAATCGAGCTTCACCGACAGAACGCATCAGCTGCGCCGCAACCAGACCGGTACCGTGAATGAAATAGATAAATGTCGTGATCCGCAGATAACGTACACCCTGGGCAATGACATCTGCCTCATTGGTATAGATTCCCATGATCTGGGCAGGGAATAACCATGTGATAACAGCGAAGAAAATCGAGAGGAACGTTGCCAGACGCAGCGCCATATTGAAGGTCTCACGGACTTTCTCCTGTTCCCTGGCACCCCAGTACTGCGCCGCAAGCACACTGGAACCACCGATGATCCCCATGCAGAAGATATTGAAGATTGCATAGAACTGGTTGGCCAGAGAAGACGCAGATAATTGTATTTCACCAAAACTGCCAAGCATCATTGTATCCAGCATGTTTACACCCATGTTGATGGCCTGCTGTAAAGCTACCGGCAGCATGATTGCCAGGACACGCATATAGAAATCTTTCTCTTTGACCAGTTGAATACGCATCTTTATCTCTCCTTTAAACATGACTATCATAGCATTCTTTACGTGTAAGAATCATGTTCATCTTTGTTATGAATCATAAATGGGCAAGGGTAGAATTGACTGTATTTCTGTTCATCAGATACGAAATATCAAGCCTTAATGGTATACTATTAGTAACATTATTCATCGGAAAGGAACGAATATGCTGCGTATAAATAATTCATGGGAGTATACCTCACAATGGGAGGATATATTCACGACAGACGGCAAGTATGAGAAGGTGGTACGTATCCCTCATTCCGTGTCGGAAACACCTCTTCACTATGCCGATCACAAAGAGTATGAAAAGACAACAGGATACAGGAAAAAGATCACGATTCCTGAAGAAGAGAAGGGAAAGAGGATCTTTTTGAAGTTTGACGGAATTGCGCATCAGGCAGTGGTATACGTCAATGGTACAGAATGCGGCAGACATGCCTGCGGGTATACGGCCTTTACCGTAGAGATCACAGATGTTGTAAACTACGGCGAAGAGAATATCATCGCTGTAAAAGTAGATTCTCATGAAGACGGTACGATTCCTCCGTTTGGTTTTGTGATTGATTATCTTACCTTTGGCGGAATCTACCGGGATATCTGGCTGGATATACGTCCAAAGACCTATATCAAGGATGTCTATGTCGCAACACCGGATCTGCAGACCGCGGATATCCAGATTGAAACTGACGGAGAGAATGAATCCCCGGAATTCCATGTACGGATCAAGGATCAGGAAGGTACTGTTGTGGCGGAGACGGTAAGTACTTCTAAAAAGATCCGAATTGAATGTAAGAAAGCCAAAGCCTGGGATATCGATATACCGAATCTTTATACCTGTGAGACAGAGTTGTGGGCAGACGGAGTATGTATGGATCAGGTAGTGAATACCTTTGGGTTCCGTACCGTACATTTCTCTGAGAACCTGTTCTTCCTGAACGGAAGACCGGTATTCCTGCGGGGATTAAATCGTCATCAGTGTTATCCCTATGTAGGATATGCGGCAGTCAAACACCTGCAGGAAGAAGATGCCCGTATCCTGAAAGAAGAGTTAAAGGTCAATGCGGTAAGAACTTCCCATTATCCGGACAGTCATGATTTCCTGGATGCCTGTGACAGAGCAGGATTGCTGGTATTTACGGAGATTCCGGGATGGCAGCACGTAGGAGATGAAGCCTGGCAGGAACAGGCAGTAAAGAATACGGAAGAGATGGTACTGCAGTATCGTCAGCATCCTTCCATCTTCTTGTGGGGTGTAAGAATTAACGAAAGTACAGATAACGATGAATTCTATCAGAAGACCAATGATGTGGCACATCGTCTGGATCCGTACCGTCCGACTTCCGGAGTACGTTATCTGGAAAAGAGCAGTCTCCTGGAAGATGTCTATAGTTTCAATGATTTCTCTCATGACGGTAAAACACCAGGCGCAAAGCCCAAGAAAGATGTCTCTCCGGATGTCCATAAACCGTTACTGATCTCAGAGGCCAACGGACATATGTTCCCGACCAAGTCATTTGACCCGTGGCAGAAACGTCAGGAACACGCGCTCAGACATGCCAGAGTACTGAGTGACGCTACCCTGGATGGTACACATGCCGGTGTCTTCCAGTGGTGTATGTTTGACTATCCTACGCATAAGGACTTCGGTTCCGGTGACAGAGTATGTTATCACGGGGTGATGGACTACTTCCGCAATCCGAAACTTGCGGCTGCGGTATATGCCAGCCAGAGTGAAGATACACCGGTACTGGAAATTGGTACAAGTATGGATATCGGAGATTACCCGGCAGGACAGATCGGAGAGATCTATGCGTTCACCAATGCGGATGAAGTCGTTCTGTACAAGAACGATCAGAGAGTCAAGTCTTTCCATACCAAAGGATTTAACGGATTATTACACGGACCGGTCATCATTGATGATACGATCGGACAACTTCTGGAAGACAATGAAGGTTTTAGTAAGAAAGAAGCCGATCTGATCCGTGAATGCATGCTGGCAGCCCAGAAGTATGGATTAACCAATTTGCCGGTCAATTATCAGGCAAAACTCGGATACGCGATGATGCGTTATCATCTGAAGTTTGAGGATGGTTATCGACTCTACGGTACTTATGTAGGCAACTGGGGAGGAGAAGCTACGGTATGGCGCTTTGACGCGTTAAGACGCGGAGAAGTCATTGCCAGTGTAGTGAAGACACCCAATACACAGTTACATCTGGAGATCAAGGTCAGCCAGAATACCCTGCATGAAGGGGAAGTCTATGATATGGCCGCAATCCGTATACGTATCCTGGACGGAAATAATAATATTGCTTCGTATGCACAGCTGCCGGTTCACTTTGAGCTGGAGGGTAATCTGGAACTAGTCGGACCAGATACCGTTACCGCAGAAGGTGGCATGTGCGGCACATACGTCAGAACAACCGGACACAGCGGAACAGCGAAATTGACGATCCGTGCAGAGGGGATGACCCCTGTCGTAAAGGAATTTACTATTGAGGGAGAACAACGATGAAATTCACCAAAACACAGACAGCGGCTTATGGTATCGGTGCCATAGGCAAGGATATGGTCTATGCCTTATCCGCTTCCTATGTCATGTATTTCTATCAGGATATTCTGGGTTTATCCGCAACATTTGTCGGAACGATCTTGATGATTGCCCGTATCTTTGATGCCGCAAATGACCCGTTTATGGGGATCCTGGTAGCGAAAACCAAGACGAAATGGGGTAAATTCAGACCATGGCTGCTTGGCGGTACGGTACTCAATGCGTTTGTCCTGTATGCGTTGTTCAATGCCCCGAATGCCAAGGGAACCGGTCTGATGGCGTTCTTCGCAGTAGTCTATATTCTCTGGGGAATGACCTACACGATGATGGATATCCCGTACTGGTCCATGATTCCGGCAGTAACCGATACGATTGAAGACAGAGAACATCTGTCCGTTGTCGGACGTACATGCGCTGGTGTAGGCAACGCGCTGATCACGGTATTTACGGTCATGGCTGTTGCCAAGCTCGGTGCCGGAAATGAACGCCTGGGCTTTGGCAGACTGGCGCTGATCGTATCTATACTGTTTATTCTTGCGGAAGTGATCTGCGTAATGTCAGTTAAGGAAAAGACGACAGAAGAACGCATGGAGACCACCACAGTCAAGGAGATGTTCAAATCCCTGTTCGCGAATGACCAGGCCATGGTTACCGTTGTGACGATCGTGCTGATCAACTGTGCGCTGTATATTACCTCCAACCTGATCATCTACTTCTTCAAGTATGATCTTGGCGGCGCAGACTGGCAGGGCAGCTATACGACCTTCAACATGGTCGGGGGTGCTTCGCAGATCCTGGGAATGATGTTACTGTATCCTTTACTTCGTAAGAAGATGAGTAATACTTCTATCTTCAAGATGTGTCTGTGCCTGGCAATCACCGGGTATTTCCTGATCCTCATTGCCTGTATGACCGGTTTATCTTCATCTCTGGCAGTATTGTGTGTATGTGGTCTGCTGGTATTCCTGGCAAACGGGATGTTAACGGTACTGACGACGGTATTCTTATCCAGCTCCGTAGACTACGGAGAGTACCAGTCCGGACATCGTGAAGAAAGTGTGATCTTCTCCATGCAGACGTTTGTGGTTAAGGCGGCCAGCGGTGTAGCCGTATTCCTGACCGGTATCGGCTTGGATATAATCGGTCTTGTCGGAAACAGCGATACGACCGGTGTGGTGGAAGCCCAGAGCGCATCGACGATTCTCGGCCTGCGTCTGTTGATGACGATTCTGCCGATTCTTGGTTTATTCTGCGCGTTATTGGTATTCTCGAAGAAATTCAAACTTACGGATGAATATACCCGGGAAATTGCCGCAAAGTTAAGAGGAGAAAACAATGGCTGATTTAAACTGGATTCTGGAATATGAATCGGAAGGAAGGAAGTATACCCGCAGAGGGAGTACTCCATTCCACGGAGAGATTCATGTTAAGAGTGAATTTACGGGGAAGATCCTCTCCCTGAAAGGATCTGTCGTACTGCGTGTCAAGGAGACGGAGAAGATCTTCATGAACGGGTACCAGACATGGACCTACTGCCCGGAATACAGTACACAGGACTATATCCGCGGGGTAAAGAGACTTCCCAAGCGTATTGTTGATCACTTCTCTCTGGACCGCTACAGTGATTATCACTTCGTGGATTATCCGGAGAAGAGAGGGTATCTTCACGGGTATTCCTGGATGTATTTCCGCGATGAGGACAAGTACCGCTTTGTTGGTTCCCTGAATGAACATACCGGGTATACAAGATACCTGTATATTCATCAGGCACAGTTACTGACGATTGAAAAAGACTGTGAAGGACTGGAAGTAGACGGCGAGTTCTCTCTCTTTGATCTGTACGCGGCAGAAGGGGATGAGAATACTGTGTTTGACACCTGGTTTGAACTGTTGCAGATCAAGCCTCGTACAACGGAGAAACTGGCAGGATATTCAAGCTGGTATAACCGTTATCAGGATATCAGTGAGAAAGCGATTCGTCAGGATCTCTCTGGATGTAAGGAGATCTTCCAGGAAGGGGATCTGTTTCAGATTGATGATGGCTGGGAACCTTATATCGGAGACTGGCTGGAACCAGATAAGAAGAAGTTCCCTTCCGGGATGAAAGCAATCTGTGATGAGATCCACGAAGCTGGATATAAAGCAGGACTGTGGCTGGCTCCGTTTGTGGCAGAAAGAAATTCACAACTGGTCAAGGATCATCCGGACTGGTTATATCTTCATGAGGGTAAGCCCTGGCTGAACGGGTCTAACTGGAGTGGTTTCTATTCCCTGGATATTGATAATCCTGAGGTGATCCAATACCTGGAAGATGTCTTCCGCAGAGTATTCGAAGACTGGGGCATAGATATGGTGAAACTGGATTTCCTGTACGGTGCTGCGCCGTTCGGAAACGCGAAAGAGACACGCGCTGAGAGAATGTACAGGGCAATGGATTATCTGAGGAAATGGTGCGGAGATCATCTGATCCTGGGCTGTGGTGTACCTGTAATGCCGGCATTTGGCATCGTGGATTACTGCCGGATCAGCTGTGATGTATCCCTGGATTGGAACGATAAACCTCATATGCGTATCATTCACCGGGAACGTCCGTCTACCCAGCAGGCGATCCAGAATATCCTTTCCCGCCGCCAGCTGAACAACCGTGCATATATCTCCGATCCGGATGTCTTCTTCCTCCGGAACAACAATATCCGTCTTACCCGCAAGGTTAAGGATCTTCTGGGAAGACTGGACGCTCTGATGGGAGGCTTATGGCTGACTTCGGATGATCCCAGTTCTTACGATGACAAGCAGAAAGCACAATATCGTGAACTGCGTAAACTGATGGATGCGGAAGATGTTGTCTTTGATTACAAGAAAAAAGTGGTCCGTTATACGCTGAACGGGAAAATCGAAGAACTGGATATCCGGATGATTCTCTGAGGTAGTATATGAGTTATTATGAGTATTTGTTTTGTGCCCTGGATGTATTGATCTTCGTGATGATCTTCCGCCTGATCAAGGTATCACGGACGATTGAACTGGAATTGAAGGTCAGTGCGAAATGGGTGATCACAGCATTCTTCCTGATCATGTGTGTCATCGTGTTCTTCCGTTATTCCGGATTATTCAAGTATATGGAGATGGTGCTGATCCTGATCATGGCAGGTTTGTATCACTTTGTGAAGTACGGATTAAACCAGGAAGGAATCGTCAACGCGGGAAGGCTGATTCCCTACGAATATGCCGGAGATATCACCGTGGATGAAGAAAAAGGAATCCTGTCATTCCGCAGGGGACATGACCTCACATCGGTATACTTTGATCCTGCCCAGGCAGAGGAAGTGAAACAATACCTGAAGAAAATAAAATGGATCTAAATCAGATCCATCAGTACAAACGCGAAGTATGCGGTAGACGCTACCGGTAGAAGTTCAATAAATCCGGAGACAGACAGAGTCTGAGAGAAGCCTGTAGGATAATCAAGGACTCCGTCTTTTAATTGTTTGGCAATGTATATCCCGGTACCGATGGCGGTCACACAGTTGATCACCATGGAAATGACGGCAGCAATCCCAAGTCTCGAACCGAATGCAAAACTATCTTCCAGAACATTCCGGAAGTACAACAACAGGATCACTTCGATCAAGCCGAAGATACATTTGGAACTGACGGTCACAAACAGAATCTTAAGCCTGGCGTTGACGGAATCCACATCGTCATCCGGCAGATAATAGATATTATTCTGTGTTCTGCGGATGATGATATGAGCTGTGATCAAGCCTGCCAGAGATGTGATGATCAATCCTGCAATGGTTATAATATACTGTGTCATCGTACAACCATTATACAAAAACCCGGGAATAATAGCACGAATAAACGGTATTCATATAGAGGATTTCACGAAGCCTATTTATAATAATATAGTGTGGAAAGAGGTGGAATATGTCTGAACGTAAAAATGAATTAATCAAAGATCTGACCACTGGCAGTGTGCCGAAAACACTGTTGAATTATGCGACCCCGTTATTCTTCTCGGGTCTGTTACAGACAGTTTATAACATGGTGGATATGATCGTTGTCGGAAGGTTTGTCGGTAAAGACGGACTTGCGGCAGTATCCATCGGCGGTGAAATACTGATGTTACTGACATTTATTGCCATGGGTTTCTCCAATGCCGGTCAGGTTTTGATCTCCCGGTATGTCGGTGAAGGAAGAAAAGACCGTGTAGGTAAAATGGTAGGTACGCTTTTTACTCTTCTGATGAGTATCGCGATATTCATGACCTTCCTGTTCCTGATCATTCATCCGACAGTCATGCGCTGGATCAATACTCCGGAAAACATCTGGGGGATGTCCAAGGATTATGTCGTAACCTGTATCTGCGGTTTGATCTTTATCTACGGATATAATCTGGTCAGTGCCTTGCTGAGAGGTATGGGAGATTCTCGTCACCCGTTCATGTTCATTGCGATTGCGTCGGTGCTGAATATCATTCTTGACCTGGTATTTGTGGCAGGAATGAAGCTTGGTGCCTTCGGTGCTGCGCTTGGTACAGTCATCGGACAGGCAGTCAGCTTTATCTTCGCGGTCAATCTGTTATATAAAAACCGTGAACAGTTTAACTTTGATTTCAAGCCTAAGAGCTTCCGTATCTACAAAGAAGTATCCGGTTCATTATTTGCACTTGGTATTCCGATGGTGATCCAGTCTGCGGCAGTAATTATCTCCGGATTGTTTGTCAACGCGTATATCAATTCTTACGGGTCTACGGCAGTTGCGGTTACCGGCATCGGCAGAAAACTGGAGATGGTCATCAACGTTGTATCACAGGCGGTATCCAGCGGGGGAGGCGCTATGATTGCACAGGCTCTCGGGGCAGGCAAGACAAAGCGTGTTCCGGAAGTTATCCGTACTTGTTATATGATTGTCGCGGTACCGGCGGTGATTATGGCCTACCTGACCTATTTCCATTCCGAGTGGTTATTCGGTATGTTTGCGAATGACGCGGATGTACTGGCGATGGCGAAGATCTACATTCCTGTAGCTATGGTATTGTATCTTGGCTGTATGATCCGTCCCGCAAACTTCGCGCTGATCAACGGCTCCGGCAACTCCCGTCTGAATCTTGCGGTGGCGCTGCTAGATGGTATTATCGCCCGTATCGGTCTGGCGGTATTACTGGGAATCGTCCTGGATATGGGTATCCTGGGATTCTGGTACGGTAATGCTTTAGCAGGTCTTGTGCCGTTCCTGATTGGTACAACATATCTCTTAAGCGGAAGATGGAAAAACCGAGTATCCAGACCTTCAGCTTCATAAAAGAATACGACATGACCTTTACCGGGTCATGTTTTTATGAATCCGGGGTACAGAATCACAGAGACGATTTACCGGTTTGTTTGATA
Source organism: Solobacterium sp. (assembly GCA_017512555.1). Taxonomy (GTDB): domain Bacteria; phylum Bacillota_I; class Bacilli_A; order Erysipelotrichales; family Erysipelotrichaceae; genus Bulleidia. Next base: position 32,030 of record JAFWFE010000009.1, read on the forward strand.
TACTTTTTCTGGGAACAGATAAAAAGGGAGAAGATCATATGAAATCAGAATATATTCATCTTGTGGATTTCCATTGCCACAACTGTCTTCGCTGTGTAAGGGCATGTCCTACCAACGCAATGACATATCTCAAGAATTCCCCGAGAATTGAAGCGAATGAGTGTATTCTCTGCGGAAGATGCTACGCTGCATGTCCGCATGACGCAAAATCCATACGATCCGAGATGAAACAGGTTCTCTCATGGCTGGATGCGGGTGAAGAGGTGATTCTCAGCGCTGCACCGAGTTTTGCGGTCATCTGGAAGAATATCGGTATTGTGAAAAACATGCTGATCCGTAGAGGATTCAAGGATGTAAAGGAGACAGCGGAAGGTGCCGCAATGGTTTCCCGGGCATATGTGAATCTGATGAATGAACATAAGATGAAGAATATCATCACGACATGCTGTCCGGCAGTGAACACATTCATTGAAAAAGAGTATCCCGACCTGATTGATCAGATGGCTCCGGTCGTATCCCCGTTAATCGCTCATGGACGTATGATCCGGAAGAATCATCCGAACGCGAAAATTGTTTTCCTTTCTCCGTGCATTGCGAAATACAAGGAGATCGAAGACGCGAGGTTCGCAGGTGCTGTCGATGCCTGCATCAGTATGGAAGAAGTACTGGACTGGCTTAAAAATGATCTGGATGAATCAGAAGAAGGAGAATGGACAGAGTTTGAAGGTTCCATATCCAGGGTTTATCCGACAGCAGGCGGTGTTATTGCGACACTTCCGGAAAATGAATACTATGATTATCTTCCTGTAGATGGTATAGAACGTGTCAAGGTCATGCTGGAAGCAATTCGCAAGGGAGAACTGGAAGGATGCCTGCTTGAGGTCAACTCCTGCCGCGGCGCATGTCTTGAGGGACCGCTGCTCTCTCATTACAAGCACAGTGAATTCTCTGCTCATCGCAGTATCCGAAGAGCTGTTTCAAACAAGCCGAAAGTTACTCCGGGAGAGCTTCCTGTGGATATGAAAGCGGAGTGGAAAGCTTCTCCGGTTTACCATCCGGTTCATACCGAAGAAGAAATCAATAAACAGTTGATCGCAATGGGTAAGACTACACCGATGAAGATTCATGACTGCGGAGGATGCGGGTATGAATCATGTCGTCTGAAGGCAATCGCGGTCCTGGACGGTAAAGCAGATCCCCGGATCTGTCTTCCGGATGCGTTGGAAAAAGCACGGTCGTTTGCGAATGTAGTACTGGATAATACACCAAACGGTATCATTGTGGCCAATGAAGATCTACTTGTGGATGACATGAATCCCAGTGCCAAAAAGATGCTGAATCTTGATAATGTAAATCCTGTAGGACTTCCTCTTGAAGGTATCCTTCCCAATGAAGAACTACTTGATCTGATCCGGAAAACAGGGTATAAAGCTTCTCATTTCCACTGTTACTATGACATGTATGACAAGCTGATTGAACACGCGATCATCAAAGTCATGAACCAGCCTCAGCATGTCATCATCCTGATGGACAGAACCGAAGAAACCCAAAAGGAAATCGCTATGGCTGAAGCACGCGCAAAGACGATGGAAGTCACGCAGAAAGTCATCAACGAACAGATGCGTACGGTACAGGAGATTGCGTCCATGCTTGGTGAAACGACAGCCAGTTCAAAGGTAGCTCTGCTTAATCTGCAGAAAGCCGTCAACGGAGAAAAACTATGAGTAAACAGATCCACGTGGATGCTGCCTGGAAGTCACTCTTTCACTTTGGTGAGGAACTATGCGGTGACAGAGTCATGATCAAGAGAAACGAGAATTCCTTCGTCATGGTTCTGGCAGATGGACTTGGTTCCGGAGTCAAGGCAAATATCCTGTCCACACTGACCAGTACGATCATCTCGGAAATGATCTTTGAAGGTCTTCCTCTGTACGAAGCGGTTGAGACGATTGCCGCAACTTTGCCGGTTTGTTCCGACAGAGATGTCGCTTATAGTACGTTTACGATTCTGCAGATCGATTACAGCGGTAAAGCGCGCCTGGTGCAGTATGACAATCCGTTAGCAGTATGGATCCGGAAAAACCAGGTAATGGATATGGAGAAGAAAGAGGTCCTGATCAACGATAAAAAGATCTATGAGTCTGAGTTTACTCTTGAACCGGATGATCATATTCTATTCTTTTCCGACGGGATCCTGTATGCCGGCACAGAAATGCAGCTGAATTATAACTGGGGACAAAAGGATGTCGAGGAATTTCTCGGGGCAGCGGTCAAAGATGATGATCCGGCCAGGGAATGCGCAAGGATCCTGCTCGCGATGGTGAACAGCCTGTATGACGGCAAGCCTTACGACGACTGCACAGTTGCGGCAGTACGGATCATTCCTGCCACGGAAACAGTTGTCATGACCGGACCGCCGAAAAATAAAGAAGATGATGACAAGGTATTATCGAGATTATTACACGCCAGCGGGCAGAAGGTTGTCTGCGGCGGCACGACCAGCCAGATCGTTGCCCGGCATCTGCAGACAGATGTGATTCCGGATATGGATACACCGATGAGTGATGTTCCGCCCAAAGCGTATATCAGAGGAATTGACCTGGTTACGGAAGGCCTGATCACCATGCAGAAAGTAAGTCTGCTCCTGCACCATTCCTGCAAGGATCCGGAGTTCTACGAAAGTCTTCTTCTTTCAAAAGAGAAAGACGGAGCAACCTGTCTTGTCAAAGTTCTGGCAGATTCCAGCGCTGTAACATTCCTGCTTGGTCTTTCGGAAAACGCGGGACATCATAATCTGGGAAGTGATGTATCTCTGGAAGCCAAGAAACTGGTGGTTCATGAGATAGCGTCTTGTCTGGAAGAACTGGGGAAGATCGTCAAGATCGAAGAATTGTAGTTCTTCTTTAGTACTACTGTAAAAGAAAGCACAGATAATGATCTGTGCTTTTACTTGCTTATTTCAGGTCCTTGATCTGTTCCCATGGAAGATCGTCTTTACCGAAGTGACCGTAATTTGTGGTCTTGGTATAGATCGGCTTACACAGATCCAGTTCCCGGATCATATTTCCAACCGAGAAATCAAAGTTACGATTGATGATCTCCATCAGTTCTTCTTCACTCAGTGAAGATGTACCGTAGGTATTGATATATACAGAGATTGGTTCCGGTCTGCCGATCGCGTACGCCAGTTCCAGTGTACATTTCTCACATAATCCGTGTGCCACAAGATTCCTGCATACATATCTGGCATAATACGCGCCGGAACGGTCTACCTTCGTTGGATCCTTGGAGGAGAAACAACCTCCGCCGATGGGGGAAGCACCGCCGTAGGAGTCCACCACGATCTTTCTGCCGGTAGTTCCAGAGTCTCCCCAGCTGCCTCCGACCACGAAACTTCCGGAGGGATTGATCAGGTACTTCGTATCTTCATCTACCATTGCCGGATCTACAACAGGATCGATCACCTGTTCACGGATCAGCTTGTGTAATTCTTCCTGAGAGATGGATTCCACGTGCTGCGCGGAGACCACGATCGCGTCAATACGCTTCAGTTTTCCATCCTCATACTCTACGGTGACCTGTGTCTTTCCATCTGGTTTTAATACAGGATTCTGTCTTCTTACCTGTTCCAGACGTGCCGCAAGCTGATGCGCGCAGTTTAACGCATAGGGCATACAGTTCGGGGTTTCATTGCAGGCATAGCCAAACATGATCCCCTGGTCTCCGGCAGAGATCTCTTCCTGAGACACTGCCGCGTTGATCTCGGCTGACTGCTTATCCACCTTGGTAATCACGTGATACTCTTCCTCATAGCCGATATCTTTGAGGACTTTCTTTGCGATACCCTCATAGTCAAGCTGTGCGGTTGTCCCGGCTTCTCCGAATACCAGGATCAGATCATCCTTGATCGTCGCTTCAACAGCCATGTGTGAATCCGGATCCTGACGCAGAGCTTCATCAAGAATCGTATCCGCAATCAGATCACAGATCTTGTCCGGATGTCCGCTTGTGACGGACTCAGAGCTAAAGTAATATTTCATCTGTTCTCCCTTCTATAGTCAGGAGAGAAATTTCAGGCCTTTCTCTGCATTTCAGGAATTTACGATCATAAAAAAACACGTATTCCCGGACTAACGCCGTTATTGTAACAGAGATTTATCATATTAGACAGGGGCAGATCAAATTCTTATTTTCACAAGTGCGCAGTGATTCGGTTAACACTGAATGTTATTCCCGACTGTGGTAAAATATATGGGCACGAAAGGGATGATAATCATGAATGAAGAAATAATCCGGGCACTCGCAAGAAACCTGAAGATTTCTGCGGAACAGGTACAGAATACGTTATCCTTGCTTGAACAAGGCGCAACGGTACCGTTTATCGCCCGCTATCGTAAAGAAATGACCAGGGGACTGGACGAAGAACAAATCCTGTTTATTGATAAACAGTACAAGTACCAGATCCAGCTGGCAGAACGTAAAGAAGCTGTATTGAACCTGATTGCGGAACAGGGAAAACTGACCGAGGAAATCAAGACCAGTATCATGGCCTGCACAAAGTTATCGGAGGTAGAAGACCTGTACCGCCCGTATATGCAGAAGAAAAAGACCAGAGCCGCAACTGCGATCAAGAATGGTTTACAGCCTCTGGCAGACTGGTTGCTCACACTTCCGGAAAACGGAGATATCGAAGCGGAAGCCTCCAAATATCTGAATGAGAACGTCAAAGATACCAAGGAAGCGATCCAGGGTGCGAAAGACATCATTGCGGAGAATGTCAGTGATCAGGCAAAACTGAGATGGCAGTTCAAGGATAATATCCTGAAAGCAGGCGCTCTGGTATCCAAGGTCAAGAAAGAAAATCCGGACGAAAAGAAAGTCTATGAGAAATACTATGATTTCAGTGAAGCTGTATCCAAGCTGGCAAATCACCGGATCATGGCCATTGACCGCGCAGAGAAGGAGAAAGTACTTACCGTATCTTTAAGCTATGACAAGGAACACCTGATCTCCCAGGCTGAAAACAGCTACCTGAAGGGTCAGAAGACCAACGTGGAAGAGATCTTGCAGGACGCGATCGAAGACGGCTGTACCAGACTGTTATTCCCGAGTATTGAACGTGAAATACGCAGTGAACTCAGTGAGAGAGCCCAGCAGGCATCCATTGAGATCTTCTCCATGAATCTGGAGAAATTACTGCTTCAGCCGCCGCTGAAGGGGAAAGTCGTCATGGGCTTTGACCCGGCATTCCGTACAGGCTGTAAGCTTGCGGTACTGGACCAGACCGGTAAGATGCTGGCAATCGAAAAGATCTATCCCCATGAACCCAAACCGGATAAACCCGGAGCTATAAAGAAAATGCTTGAGCTGATCAAAAAGTTCAAGATTGAGATCATCGCCATCGGTAACGGTACAGCATCACGTGAAAGTGAACGCTTTGTGGCAGATCTGATCCATGATCATCATCTCGATGTCAGTTATGCGATCGTTTCGGAAGCAGGAGCTTCGGTATACTCCGCCAGTGATATTGCCCGCGCGGAATTCCCGGATCTTCCCCTGGAAGAACGCAGCGCCGTATCGATCGGAAGACGTCTTCAGGATCCTCTGGCAGAATTGATCAAGATCGATCCGAAGTCCATCGGTGTCGGACAGTACCAGCACGATCTTCCGGAAAAAGCCCTGAACGAACGTCTGGATGAAGCCATCATGAAGTCAGTCAATCGCATCGGCGCAGACTTGAATACAGCTTCACCGGAATTGTTGACCCATATCTCCGGACTGAATAGTTCCACCGCAAAGGAAATCGTGAAATACCGTAATGAAAACGGACGCTTTACCAACCGTGAACAGTTGAAGAAAGTCAAAAAACTGGGAGAGAAAACATTTACCCAGTGCGCAGGTTTCTTACGTATCGTCGGTGAAGAAGAACCTCTGGATGAAACATCCATCCACCCGGAAAGCTATGAAGCCGCAAGAAAACTGATGAAAGCCTGCGGGATCACCCAGCTGGGTATGCCGGATGCGCAGTTCCCGGAAGAATTAGTCAAGGATCTGGGCATCGATCCGTATACGCTGAAAGATATTGAGGATGCGATCCGCAATCCTCTCCGAGACTATCGTGATCAGTTTGAAGGTGCGATCCTCCGCAGTGATATTCTGGAAATCACCGACCTGAAGATCGGAGACAAGTTATCCGGTACGGTACGGAATGTTGTAGACTTCGGCGCTTTTGTCGATATCGGTTTACATGACGATGGTCTGGTCCATCTCTCCAGAATGTCCATGAAGAGAATCAGTCACCCGAGTGAAGTTGTATCCGTAGGTGATATCATCGATGTCTATGTTGTGGAGATTGACGCGGAAAGAGGAAAGATCGGACTCAGTTTATTATCCCCGGAAGATCTGCAGAAACGTGAAGCACAGTGGCAGGCAAGCCGCAATCGTACACATCACGGCAACAACAAACAGAAAAAGAAACCGGAACACAAGGCTCCGGAACCGAAGAAACAGGTATCCATGGAAGACGCTACCGCACGTCTGCTGGAAAGATTCGGAAAGAAACACTAACTTATTCTTCCTGAACCAGTTCTATATCCAGGATCTTACCCCGGAAATATTCACTGCGGTTAAAGTTTCCCTGGAGCACAAGATTATTCGAGGCTGTACCGAAATACCGGGCAGCCTTTTTACTGTCTATGACAAATTCCAGTACAGAATCATTGATATCTACCGTACACCCGTTGGAAGCGTCTTTCGGGTCTTTCGCGTCAATCTTGATCACCGGAAGAATGATCCCGCTGTCTAACTCAAAGTAATACCGGGTACCGACCGGACCGAACTGATAACCCAGAGCTACTCCGATAAAGCCATCCTTGTCGTAAAGAATCCCGGATCTGTGATCAATCTTCATGGAAGAATGAATCAGTTTATACTGATCGGAAGTACGGTCAGTGATTTTTCGGTAATCTTCATAAGTTTTATCCGCACTGTCACCACAGACACCGACAGAATGTGAAGGGAATGCTTTGGTATAGTTCTGCAGAGAACCCAGATCATACGGCTTACGCGTCAATACCGGCAATACCGCCGTCAGACCCATCAATACCACCAATACCAGCAGGAAAAAATAAATTGTCGGTGTAAATCTGTACTTCTTCATCGTAAACGCATGATACCACGAAACGAACAAGCATACCTCTAAGATTTTCTTAAGACGTACTGTGCGATATAATTTTGCCATGGAACAGAAACTGGAAATCAAACAGATACAGACTACTTCACAGAGAATCATCCAGACTAACAGAATCCTTCAACTGACCTCCAGACAACTAGATCAATACATCCTGGAAGAATCGGAAGCCAACCCGGTCATTGAAATCGTTGAAGATCCCGAGTATTCCGGACACTCGCGCAAAACACAGGCAGACAGCGCTCCGGAAGACTACCTGAGCGATGATGACGGGGAATCTCTGTGTGATTATCTGCTTGGACAGATCACAACTTCTTTCTCTGACCATGAACAGTGGCTGTTGGAGTATCTGGTGGATTCTCTGGACGATAACGGATATTTAAAAGAAGATCCTGCGGAGATTGCGGAACAGACCGGAATGAAACCGGCAGCTGTACTGAAGATGATCGCGTTGATCCAGTCACTTGAACCAGCCGGTGTAGGCGCAAAGGGTATGAAAGAATGTCTGTTATTACAGTTACAGCGCAGGGAAAACACAGATCTCAAACTGGAACGCTTTATCCGTGACGGCCTGGATTTGTACGCGCAGGGAAAGATGGGACAACTCCAAAGCCTGCTCTCTGTTACCAGAGAAGAAATCCTGGAATACATCTCACAGATAAGAGAACTGAACCCCAGACCCGGCGCCGGATTCTCACACGGAGAGAAAACCACATACCTGATTCCGGATATTTATATAGAGAAGACAGAAAAAGGCTTTGAGATCACCTTTAACCCTCATCTGTACCACCAGATCCGTGTATCCGAGGAATACCGCCAGTTATACAAGAGCGTACCGAAAGAAGAAAAACAGTATCTGCGGGACCGCATACAACGTGCGTCTTTTCTTCAGCACTCCATCAATCAGAGAGAGATGATGATCACCTCTCTGGCTAAACTGATTCTGAACAGACAAGAAGAGTTCTTCCTGGACCCGGAAGGTGTATTGCACAGTCTGCGTATGCAGGATGCGGCAGATGAACTCCATGTCCATGTGTCGACGATCTCACGCACGGTACGGGGTAAGTATCTGCAGTGTGAGCGCGGTATCTTTCCGCTGAAGTATTTCTTTGTGCAGGGCATTTCCGAAGATCAGCCGGTACGTACGGATATCCGCCAGACCATTGCCAATCTCATTGCGGAAGAAGATAAGAAAAAGCCGCTCAGTGACCAGAAGATCACGGAACAGCTATTATCTCAAGGTATACGGATTTCACGCAGGACCGTAGCCAAATATCGTACAGAACTGGGAATACCGGACAAGTCAAAACGTGTACGGTATTAATTGATCAAACCATGTTTCTTCAATTTACGCCACAATGTGACAGTGCTGATTCCCAGCATTTCCGCGGCTTTAGCACGATTCTGCTGGCATAACTCAAGAACCTTGATCAGTTCTTCTTTCTCGTTTTTACGGGAATGAACGACAGGTTCTTCTTTTTTTGTGATTCTGGCAGCTTCATCTACAGTCACAGACTGTGCCAGATCCAGGGAAATCGGTCCCACATCACTCTGCAGCACCAGCATTCTCTCTGTAATATTCTGTAACTGACGGATATTCCCGGAATAATCCAGAGTCTGAAGATACTGTAAAGCTTCATCCGTGATCTCCGGACAGGGGAGATGCAAGTCGTTGGAACGTTGATACAGGAAGTGTTTCACCAGTACCGGGATATCTTCTTTCCGTTCGTTCAGATTCGGTACAGACAACTGCAGTACCGCCAGACGATAATACAAGTCTCTGCGGAATTTGCCGGCCGCGATCAATTCCTGCATATTCCGGTTCGTTGCGGCAAGCACACGTACATCCACGGGGATAACATCGTCAGAACCCAGAGGAACGATCTCTTTCTCCTGTAATACACGCAGGAATCTTGCCTGCAGACTCAGAGGCATCTCACTGACTTCATCCAGGAAGATCGTACCTCCATGAGCAGTCAGGAACGATCCCTGACGGCCTTCTCTGGCAGCTCCGGTAAACGCGCCTTTCTCATACCCGAATAACGAACTTTCCAGAAGATTCTCCGGCAGCGCGGCACAATTGACTACCACAAACGGCCCGTTTCTGCGTCTTGACGCGTTATGAATACTCTGTGCGAACATTTCCTTACCACACCCGGTTTCCGCGGTAATCAGTACAGAACTATCTACACGGGCAAATCTTTTCGCTCTTTCTATGGATGCGGTCAGGGATGGACTTGACCCGATAATATCCTTGAACGAATACTGTGCCACATGACCCTTACCCTTTAACTTTTCCTGCAGTTTTCTCTCATCTCTTTGTACCTGCTGAACAGAAGTGAAAGTAATAACTGTTAATTCATCCTGAACCGGAATCAGGGTTACAGACAACAGGTGATCATTTACGGTAACCAGTTCTGCGACAGCACTCTTGCGGTTCTTGTAGGCAGGTAATTCCGTAATCGGTGCCAGGGGAGTATCCTCAATCTTATTCATATTTAGCTGTTCACGGGACATATGTAACATATTCACCGCAAAGTTGTTGATCTCCGTGATCCTGGATTCCGGATCAACCGCAATCATTCCTTCACTGATACTATTCTGAATCAATTTCAATAACCTGGAACTTCTCTGTGTCATCTCCAGATACTGCAGGATATGTTCGGCTTCTTTTGTGGCCTCCATGATGTCATGGTCCTCAAAAGGAACGGTAAAACAATGAAACCCGTACTTTGGCGCAACCTGACTGCCGCGGCTTCCGACAATCAAGGTATCGATTCCTTTCTCCTTCATCAGTAAGAGCTTTTCACGCAATTCCTCATCATTCGCAAATGTCTCCAACATGATCGGATCATCAAATTCTTCTTTGTACTTCAACGCGGAAAGATACAGAATACCCTTTCTGGCAATAAAACCAACATGATCAGAAAAGTCCCGGGCATTCTTTACCGCTAAGGCAATCGTCGCAAAACTCCGCTTGATGGAAATGACCGGTATATTCAGGTGCTCGGAAAGATAATCGTAATATCCTCCGGCAGTAACGATGATCTCCACACCGTCCTGTACAAATTCCATCGCATGATTATACATTTCTTCGTTGTTTGAAAAGTTACCGATCACTGGATAATCCCGGTGATTATTCTTTAAGACAACCGGGATATGCCGCATATGATAGGGGCCTTCAAATATATACGCTATTTTTGATTCTGCCATGATAAAAACCTCAGATACGCTTATCTATAATATTACATTTCATTTCTGTGTATTTCAATTTGAAACAAGGTAACAAGATAAGTAAAAACCGATACTCATATAACTTTTGAACACCAAACAAGAAATATTTGAAAGAAATTGCTTTAAACCCCGGAAATGAACATGAAAATATGCCGGTCTTTCTTCTGCCCACTGGTATAGGATGTACTGCCTGCAGATATACCAGTGAATTACACTCTCCGATTCCGAATCACAGAGTACAGTAACCGGTTTTGAAGAATGAAAGGGATTACATATCATTACACAATTACATAATGAAACGATGAAATGAAATGCTGTGCTGAAACAAAACACAAAAATCCCATAATTATCGCATTTCTAAAACTGGCATGATATTTGCAATATAGTAAGTGAAAAAGTGAAAGGAGCAGATTCATGAAAGACAAGATTGGATTCCGAATCTTCAAAGATTTCGACCGTCCGGCTCCGGAACTGGTAGAAAAGTTCAGAGGACTTCCTTCCAGCAATATCGGAGATATGGTCAATCGTCTATCCTGCATGAGAAGTGAGCTCAAACCATTCAATAATCAGCCTCTGCTTGGTGTAGCCTTCACGGTAAAAGCACCCGCAGGCGACAACATGATTCTTCACAAAGCCCTGCACATGGCTAAGCCTGGTGACATCCTGGTCGTTGACGGAGAAGGATGCAAAGATCGTTCCCTGATCGGTGAAATGATGATGGACCTGATGGACAGAAGAGGACTTGCCGGTCTGGTTGTTGACGGCGCGATACGTGATGTGGATGCAATCCCGCGTTACAACATGGCAGTCTACGCAACAGCAGTAACACCGCAGGGACCTTACAAGAACGGTCCGGGCGAGATCAACGTACCGATTGCCTGCTGCGGTCAGGTCGTCTTCCCTGGTGATATTCTGGTTGGTGATGCAGACGGTGTCGTTGTCATCCATCCGGAATACGCGGAAGAACTGGCAGAACTCGCAATTCCCAAGCATGCCTCAGAAGTCAAGAAGATCCAGGACAGAGACAATGCTGAAGATATCGAAGTACTCAGCCGCAAGGAAGAAGAGAAATACGATAAGCAGCTTGATGCGTTAGGCGTGCAATATATCGATTTCTATAAAAGATGAGTATAGGGGATATACGGTAAGGAGATGATGCGAGGGGAAAATAAACAGCTCCGCAGATGAGGTTATAGGACACAAAAGAGACAGCACAATCATGTTCCCTGGTAAGAACTAAGCAATCATACTGTCCCGTAATCATCATACCAAAATACGTACTTATTTATTTCGTTAGTTAGACATTATTTTGGAGGAAAACAAATGTATAACACAACATTAGTTATTATAGGATTCGCGATGGTCTTCGGACTGATCGCTGTCCTTCTGTCTGGTAAGACGATTCCGGTAATCGGCTTCGTTCTTATCTCTCTCATCGGTGCTCTGGTTGCTGGTCTTACCGGAAACCTCGATCTCGGTGAAAAAACACTGATCGCAGTCATTAAGGGTTATGTTACAACCGGCGTCGGCACTGTCGTATCGTCTGTCGGTATGGCAGCATTCGCTACTGCGTTCTTCACAATTCAGACTTCCAAGGGAACATTTGACCCGCTGGTTAACTTCCTGTCCAAGTTCACGAAGAACGTCGCAATCGTTATGTTCATTACTTACTGTATCGCTACTGTAGGACACCTGGATACAGGTACAACAAGTACGATCCTGTTAACCATCCCGATGATGCTCCCGATCTATCGTAAGATGCACATCAGAGTTGAATGGATGTTCCTCTGCATCGGTTCTGCCGTTGCTATCATGAACATGCTGCCTATGGGCGGTGGCCCGATCGGTCTGTCCGTATCCACAGGTACAGAAGTTGGTGTTATCTTCAGTAAGATCGTTCCTTCCATGATTATCGGTTGGATCGTTAACGCTCTGCTGATCTTCTTCCTGTATGGAAAACAGGAACAGGCTCGTATTGCCAAGATGTCTCAGGAAGAACTCGATGCTATGGATGCTGAATATGCACAGTTACTCGAAGGCAACTCCGACAAGAAGGCTGTAGAACTCCAGAACGTTACACAGGACTGGAAATACTATGCAAACATCATCACCACAATCGGTGCTCTGGTTGTTGTCTTCATGGATAAGCTCCCTGCATACTTCGTCTTCATGATTGCCTTCTCTATCGCGTTGATCGTCAACTATCCTGGCAACAAGGCTAAACAGGCTGCGATCAAGATGTGTGCTCCTAACTGCTACCCGATCATCACCGTCATGCTTTGTGCAGGTGTCTTCGTTGGTGTCACAAGAGAATCCGGTATGTTAACAGATATGGCAACATTCGTTGTTACTCTGATCCCTGAGTCTCTCCACGGCATCTACAATGCAGTTGTATCTCTCGTCTGCGTACCGATGAGTATCGCTCTTGGTTCCCAGGCTTACTACTATGGCTTCAGCCCGCTGCTGGTCGAAGTTGCTTCCAGAATCGGCGTTCCTGCAATCTCCACAATCGCTACATTGATCGTTACACAGAATGCCTTCGGTTTCATTACACCGGTATCTGCTGTTAACCACCTGGCTTGTGGTATGCTCGGCCGTGACATCAAGGATGTCTTCAAGTTCTGCTTCCCGCGTCTGTTACTGTTCCTGGTCATCCAGATCGGAATCAGCTTCCTGACAGGCTTCATCGCAATCGGCGGTTAATCGTTGATTAAATAAACCGGATGGTATCGCAAGGTACCATCCGGATTCACTAAATGGAGGAATAAATATGTTAGACCACATCTGCTTCAACGTGAAAGATGTTGAAAAAACTGCTGAATTATTATCTCATTTCGGATATATCGAAAAGAGAAGAACACCCCACCACGGAGGATCTATTGAGGTCTACTGTAAGGAACAGCCTGACCTGGTCATCGAACTGATGACCCAGAGAGAAGGAGACTTCGCCGGATTCAACCACGCATGTTTCCTGCTGTCCGGTAAAGAAGAATACGATGAACTCGTTGCCCAGGGCCTGAACTTCAAGGGAAATTACCACTTTGTGGCAGATTCCGGCAGATATGTCGATAACCTGGTAGACGAAGACGGGATCAAGTGGCAGGTAACTGCTGACTAAGTATGCTGGATCATCTCGAATTTATCGTCAGTGATCCGGAGAAAACGGTGGAACTTCTGAAACACTTCGGATATGAAGTGATCCGACATACGGAACATCAGGGTGGTGCTTACGAACTCACATGTAAGGAACAACCCACGCTCATCCTGGAAATTGTCAGGAAAAGACCACAGGATAAACTCGGTATGAATCATCCGGCTTTCCTGATTCCAAGCAAAGAAGAGTATGAGCGAATCAGAGAGTCTGTATCTTATGACCCGACAGAGCTTCACTATGTCAGTGGTTCAGGACGTTACGTCAGTAACATATACGACGAGAATGAGATTAAGTGGCAGATGATACTTGCCAGAACGGAGGAATAATCATGGATATGACAGGAAAGAAGATGCTGGTTGTAGGCGCACATCCTGGGGATGTTCTCTGGAGATGCTCAGGCGCTATTGCCAAGCATGTAAAACTCGGCGGTACAGTGGAAGTTATCGTCGTCACTTACGGTACCGGCGGTGAAGCGAATGAGCTCTTCAAAGCCGGATATACAATTGAAACAGCGAAGAAACAGAGATTTGAAGATTTCGGTAAAGCTATGGATATCCTTGGCGTAAGTCATTGGGAAATCTGGGATATGCAGGATTACCAGTTTGAGATCACCAGAGATAAGGTATACAAACTGGCAGAATACATCCGTGTATGCAGACCTGACCTGATTCTTACCCATCATGAAAAAGATATTCTGAATCCGGACCACGGAACGATTTTCCCCTATGTCGTCATGAGTCTGGAAACAGCTACAGGTCACGGAATCTTCATTGGTGATACAAAGCCTGCAGAAAGAGCTCCGATCTTCTGCTTTGAACCTCACGCAAGTGAAGTCAACGGCTTTAATCCAAATCTCTTTATCGATATAACCGATGTGATTGAGACAAAGAAAGCGGCCATGGCTACCTTTGAACTGAAAGCGCCGCTGGCAGAAAGTTATGTCAGACGCGCGCAGTATCGTGCCCAGAATGCCGGCAGTTTCGGCCGTCAGGGCTGCAAATATGCGGAAGCGTATGAGCATATCTATCCGATTGCTCAGGACGGATTCTTCGTCTACTAAGAGGTTCTCATGTCCGTATTTGACGAAAAATACAGAGCACGCCTGGAACGCTTATCCACCACGAATCTCTCGGATGCGTTAGATGCGTACGGTCTGACCGGCGCAACCTACGGGATCCGTCCGGTGATTGAATCCTGGGGAAAGATCGTTGGCAGAGCGGTAACAGTCAAACTAAAACCCTTTGACGGTGTAACTCCCAAGCATCACCTTGGCATCCGGGCTATCGATGCGGCAGAAAGCGGAGACATCATCGTGATCGCGAATGACGGTAAGCTGAATATCTCCTGCTGGGGCGGATGCCTGGCAAACGGAGCAAAGATGAAAGGTATCAGCGGTGTCGTCATTGACGGCGCATCCAGAGATATCGATGACTGTATCGAAATCAACTTCCCGGTCTATGCCAGAGGAACAGTAGTCGCTACTGCCCGCGGGCGCGCTGTGGAAGAAAGTACCAACGAACCAATTAACTTTGCCGGTGTGGAAGTAAAGCCCGGGGATGTGGTCATGGGAGACCACAGCGGTGTTGTTATCGTACCGTGGGAACACCTCGACAAGGTACTGGAAAAAGCAGAAGCACTCTGTGACAAGGAAGATCATATGATCCATGACCTCCGCAGTGGGATGTCCATGGTAGAAGTGGATCTGAAGTATAATTACGAGAAAATGCTGAAATAAGCATATACATGGGATTCATCAGGGTAGGATAAAATCTCCAAATATTACGAAATCGAATGCCTGTAAATGCCCTGGGAATTAAAGGTCATTTCTAACCAAAGTTTCAAAAGTGAAATGACCTTTCTTAATCAATGAAAGAGGTAAAAAATGAAACACATCATCTGCAGCGGAGAAAGAAAACTCGAAAGTGAAACTACCGTCCATCTCGGACCGCACACCTACGAAGTAGATCAGAACTGGCTGAAGTGGCCGGAAGAATTACCCGCAAACGTTGTCCTCAACGCAGTATGGGCATCCGACGGATTCCTCTATGCAGTGACCGGCAAGAAAGAATATCCGGTCGTTGTCTTTGACAAAAACGGAAACTATGTACGAAAGATGGCTGAAGGAGAGTTCATGAAATCCCACGCGATTTCTGAAACAAAGGAACATACATTCCTGATCATGGATTCACGTGCTCATGTTGCCAAGGAGATAGATGCTGAAGGAAATGCTCTTCGTACATGGGGAACCTGGGATGTTCCTTCCGATACAGGTTATGATACAGAAGCCTGGGCAAAGATGGAACCTCTGGGACTCAAACCGGTTGAAACAAAGTGGAACCACAATCCTGCATCCAACGCAAAATTCCAGAGTGTTGTACGCAGAGGCGAACCGTTCAATACACCGTGCGCTATGATTCAGGCACCGGACGGCGAATACTATGCGGCAGATGGTTACGGAAACTGTGCTGTTCACCGTTTCAACAAAGAGGGTGAACTGATCCAGTCCTGGGGTGAACCGGGTACAGAATACGGACAGTTCAGAGTTGTCCATTCCGCAGTAATCGATAAACATAACCGTATCTGGATCTCTGACCGTGAAAACGGCCGTGTACAGTGCTTCACCAGAGACGGTGAATTACTGGCAGTCGCGGATGGTAACCTCAGCCGTATCGGTAACTGCACTGTAGACAATGACTATCTGTATATCGGTGAACTGGACGGCGGTATCACGATCATTGATCTGGATACACTGGAATGTGCAGGCCAGGCAGGTGCGATGAAGACATTCATGCGTACGCATGGTATTTCCATGGATGCGGAAGGTAATCTCTATACCTGCTCCAATAACTGGAATCCGAATAACATTATCAAATATACAAAAGTGAAATAATCATGGGACAGACACTGGTCGAAAAAATACTGGCAAGACATACTGCCGGTCAGATTCGCGTCGGTGATATTGTCTCTGTCAAGGTTGATCGTCTTCTGATCAATGACTATGTCGGTGAGATGATCTTCTCCAAACTGGATGAAATGGGTTGTCAGAAAATCCTGTATCCGGAGAGAATCATCACAAATACCGATCATAATCTTCCGGCATTCAATGTCAAAGCCGCAGACAAATATGTCTTATTCAAAGAGAAAAGTAAACAGTACGGCTTTAAGAATATCGAAGTCGGAGAGCACGGAATCGGACACCAGATCATGTGTGAGAGATTTGTACATCCTCATGAGGTGGTTGTGGCAACCGATTCCCACGCAACGATGTATGCGGGTCTTGGGGCTTTCTCCTGCGGTATTACGACATCAGATGCCATCCAGATCCTGTTGACCGGAGAATGCTGGTTCCGGGTACCGCAATCCGTAAGAATACGGGTGAAGGGAAGATTACAGTCCGGGGTAACAGCCAAAGATCTGAGTCTTGCCTTACTGAAGGTATTCCCCCCGGAAGCGTATATCTACAGCGCTGTCGAAATTGTTGGTGAAGCGATCCGTGATCTGTCGGTGGACGGCAGACTGGTGATTGCCAATCTGATGGCGGAAAGCGGCGCAAAATGCGCGGTATTTGAAGCAGACGATAAAACATATGATTCTCTGCGCTGGCAGGGAGAACGTGAGTATCTGAGCTCAGATGAAGACGCGCAGTACACGTATGATACGGAATTTGACGCATCTGTACTGAAACCCATGCTGGCATATCCGGATGCGGTCATTAACGTAAAGCCCATCGGAGAAGCTCTCGGGAAACCGCTGGATCAGGTGTTTATCGGCTCCTGTACAAACGGCAGGCTGGAAGATCTGTTGCAGGCAGCGGAGATCCTCAAGGACAGGCATGTGGCAGATGGTGTACGTCTGATCGTCACACCGGCATCACAGAAGATCGCTCTGGAGGCCGTACAGAACGGCTGTATGGAGATCCTGATGAAGGCCGGAGCCATGATTTTGACCTCCAGCTGTGCATCCTGTGCGGGGAACGGTCCCGGCCTGATTGGTCGGGGTGAGAGATGCCTGAGTACAACGAACCGGAACTTCAAAGGCCGTATGGGAAGTAAAAGCGCGGAGATCTATCTTGGTTCAGCGTATACGGCAGCTGCTTCGGCAGTCACCGGAAAGATCACAGATCCCCGTATCTTCCTGAAAGGAGACCACCATGAATCCGATCATTAAGGGAAAATGCTGGTGTGGTTATGATTCCATGACTGTCTACGAGATCATTCCCGAGTCACACTGGACCATGGACCGCATAGACCCGGAAAAGATGAGTGACTGGGTACTGGAAACAGTATTACCGGAAGCGGTGGAAAACCCCGGATACTTCAAGAATCTGGGATATTCCGTGATTGTGGCAGGGAAGGACTTCGGCTGTGGCAGTAAGTCGGTGGAACATCCGATGGCAGCTCTGAAAGGAGCAGGAATCCAGCTGGTACTGGCAGAGAGTGTATCCCGTTATAGTTACCGGAATGCGATCAATCTGGGTTTACCGGTGATCACATGTCCGGGAATCATGAATAAGATAAATACAGGTGATATGATAGAAGCTGATCTGCATGAGGGATATCTGATCAATCAGACAACAGGAGAACAGATCCAGATCCCTCCGTTAAGTGAATTTGCGGAGAAGATCCTGAATGCAGGAGGATTACTTGAATATATCACAATTCTGGGAAAGGACGAATCAAGATGAAGAAAGAACTGATGATCCAGGCGGAGTGGTGCAAAGGCTGCGGTATCTGTGCAGCTTTCTGCCCGAAACACGTACTGGAAGTCAAAAATGAAAAGGTGGAAGCTGTACGTAAAGAAGATTGTATTCTCTGCGGACAATGCGAATTAAGATGCCCGGATTACGCGATCTGGGTAGAGGAGGTCAGCGAATGACAAAGGTATTGATGCAGGGTAACGAAGCGTGTGTCAAAGGCGCGATTGCTGCTGGTATGCGTTTCTTTGCCGGATATCCGATTACACCTTCAACAGAGATCGCGGAAGGATCTGCTGTAGAACTGCCGAAGGTCGGCGGTAAGTTCATCCAGATGGAAGATGAACTGGCAAGTATGGCCGCAGTCATCGGCGCATCCGCAGCCGGCGTGAAGTCCATGACAGCGACCAGCGGTCCCGGATTCTCACTGAAACAGGAGAATATCGGTTATGCGTCAGAAGCGGAAATCCCGTGTGTAATTGTGGATGTACAGAGAACCGGACCTTCTACCGGTATGGCTACTTCTCCTTCTCAGGGAGATGTCATGCAGGCTAGATGGGGTACGCATGGTGATCACCCGATCATCGCATTATCTCCGTCTTCCGTAGAAGAAACCTATCGTCTGGTGATCCGTGCCTTCAATCTCTCCGAGAAATACATGACTCCGGTAATCTTCCTGATGGATGAAATTATCGGGCATATGCGTGAAGGCGTGGAGATCAGCAATGATATAGAAGTCATCGACCGTAAGATGCCTTCCGAAGACCAGAAAGAAAACTATCGTCCGTATGACTGTGCTGACGGTGAACTGGTTCCGGTACTGGCTCCGATGGGTAAAGGTTTCTATTACAACATTACCGGTCTTCTGCACGGCGGTGATGGTTTCCCGACAAACGATAACGAAGTAACTGGCAGACAGGTTTTATGTCTGATGAAGAAGATCGAAGATAACCGTGCCGATATCTGTCAGAGTGAATCTCAGGATATGGATGACGCGGAGATCGCAATCGTCTGTTACGGCGGCACTGCCAGAAGCGCGGATGAAGCCATCTTCCAGCTTAGAGAAAAGGGTATCAAGGTGGGAATGTTCCGCCCGATCACAATCTGGCCGTTCCCGGAAGAAGACTTCCTCAAAGCTACTAAGAATGTCAAGAAGATCCTGGTTGTCGAACACAACTACGGACAAATTCTGCTGGAAGTACAGCGTCTTGCCAAAAATCTGCCGGTAGAATTCCTTGGCTGTATTAATGGTAAGACGATCTCACCGGATGAAATTATCGCGAAAGTTGAGGAACTGTAAATGCCTAGTAAGTTAATTCAGAAATATATGCGGGAAGAACATCTTCCTCACATCTGGTGCCCGGGATGCAGCCATGGCTCATTCATGCGCGCTGTCGCCGTCGCGGTTGACCGTCTGGGATTGGATCATGATAAAGTCGTGTTTGTGTCCGGTATCGGCTGTTCTTCCAGATCTGCAGGTTACATGGACTTCAATACGATTCATACGACACACGGACGTGCATTTGCTTTCGCTACGGGCATTAAGATGGCAAATCCGGAACTGGAAGTCATCCTCTTTACCGGTGATGGTGATGCATCCGCAATCGGCGGGAACCACCTCATTCATGCCTGCCGCAGAAACATCGGTATTACCACGCTCGTCATGAACAACAATATCTACGGTATGACCGGAGGACAGTACTCTCCGACAACGCCTACAGGTGAATTCGGTACAACCGCTCCTTACGGCAATATCGACCGTGACTTTGATATCGCGGAACTGGCCAAGGCAGCCGGTGCTACATTTACCGCCAGAGCGAATACTTATGACCTGAACCAGGCAACAAACCTGATCCAGAAGGCAATTGAACATAAAGGTTTCTCTCTCGTGGACTGTCTGAGTATCTGCCCGAGTTATTACGGACGTAAGAACAAGAAGGGTGATGCGGTAAAGATGATCCAGTGGCAGAAAGAACACACGGTATCAGTACAGAAAGCACAGAACATGACCGAAGAAGAACTTCAGGATAAGATCGTCTGCGGAGTTCTCTGTGACTACGATTATCCGGAATATACCGAAAAATATCAGCAGATCATTGATCGCGTGAGAAAGGATTAAAGTATGAAGGAAGAAATTCGTCTTGCCGGTTCCGGAGGACAGGGTGTGATCCTGGCATCCATCATCCTCGCAGATGCGGCAGTATTAAGCGGTAATAACGCTACACAATCCCAGGCATACGGCCCGGAAGCACGCGGCGGCGCATGTAAGGCAGAAGTGGTCATCAGTGATGAAAGAATCAGGTTTGGAAAAGTTCTGAAACCTTCATTCTTACTGGCACTGAATCAGAAAGCAGCCGACACATTCGCAAAAGATCTGCCGAAGGAAACCATCGTCATGCTGGATGAATCCATCAAAACACCGGAAGGATTAACGGAGAATACAGTCATCCGTCTGCCGATCCTGGAAACCGCAAAGGAAAAGGTCGGAAAAGCATTTACAGCGAATATCGTCGCTGTAGGCGCCATCAACAACGTCTTACATCTCTGCGACAACGAAACACTGTTTGAAGCAGTTAAATTACATATTCCCAAGGGTACGGAAGAGATCAATCTCAAGGCTTTATCCGAGGGAGAAAAACTGAGAGGTTCCAACGAATGAAGATTCATGAATATCAGGCAAAAGACCTGTTTGCGCAGTACGGCATCCCGGTAATGAACGGGAGTGTCGCGGAAAACGGTGAACAGGCAGTGACTGCCGCACAAGAGCTGAAAGCACCGTATGTGCTGAAAGCGCAGATCCACTCCGGCGGACGTGGGAAAGCCGGCGGTGTAAAGCTTGTCAACACACTGGAAGAAGTACGTACAACAGCCGAAGAACTGATCGGCCAGACCCTGGTTACTGCACAGACAGGACCGGAGGGAAGAGTCGTACAGAAGATCCTGGTGACCGAAGCTGCGGAAGTAAAGAAAGAATATTACTTTGCGATGACCGTTGATCGTGATACAGGAAAACTGGCGATGATCGCTTCTTCCGAAGGCGGTGTCGAAATTGAACAGGTATCCAAGGAAGCACCGGAAAAGATCATTACCGAAAAGATCGATCCGGCTGTCGGACTGCACGATTACCGTCTGCGTTATCTTGCGGAAAAACTGGGGATTGCGGATGTAAAGGGCTTTATCCGTACTGGTCTGGGTATGTACAAGTTATTCTGTGAAAAAGACTGCAGTCTTGTGGAAATCAATCCTCTGGCAGAACTGGCAGATGGTACGATTACCGCTCTGGACGCAAAAGTCAACTTCGATGACAACGCGATGTACAGACACCCGGAGATTCTGGCTTTAACCGATCCCAACGAAGAAGATCCGAGAGAACTGGAAGCGAACAAGTATGGTTTGAACTATGTATCTCTCGGCGGTAATGTCGGATGTCTGGTCAACGGCGCAGGTCTGGCCATGGCTACCATGGATATGATCCACTATGCCGGCGCTGTACCCGCGAACTTCCTGGATGTCGGCGGTACAGCTACAACCGAGAAAGTAACCAAGGCATTTGAAATCATCCTGTCTGATCAGGGAGTTCAGGCTATCCTGGTAAACATCTTCGGCGGTCTGATCAAATGCGATATGATTGCGGAAGGAATCATCGAAGCCGCAAAGAATTCAGAGATCAAAGTACCTATCGTTGCGCGTCTTGAAGGCACCAACGTAGAAAAGGGAAAACAGCTGTTATTAAATTCGGGAATGAATATTATTCCGGCCTCTTCTCTCAAAGAAGGAGCGGAAATCTGCGCAAAGATCGTAAAGGAGGCTAACTGATGTCTATTCTTGTCAATAAAGATACACGTTTGCTTGTACAGGGCATGACAGGTTCTCAGGGAACTTTCCACGCAGAAAAAATGCTTGAATACGGCACGAATATCGTTGGTGGTGTAACTCCCGGCAAAGGCGGTCAGACACATCTCGGTGTTCCTGTATTCAACACGGTCAGAGAAGCGAAGGAAGCAACCAACGCGAACGCTTCCGTCATCTTTGTGCCGGCGAAGTTTGCGGCAGATTCCATTCTGGAAGCCGCTGAAGCAGGTATTGAACTAATCGTATGTATAGCTGAAGGTATTCCGGTACTGGATATGATCACAGTTAAAGATTACCTGAAGGATAAACCGATTACTCTGATTGGTCCGAACTGTCCCGGTCTTACTACGGTAGATGAGTGCAAGATCGGTATCATGCCCGGAAATATCCATAAGAAGGGACATGTCGGTGTTATCTCCCGTTCCGGTACATTGACGTATGAATCTGTAGCCCAGTTAACCGCTCTTGGTCTGGGACAGACAACTGCCGTAGGAATCGGCGGAGACCCGGTCAAGTGCTTCACATTCAAGGATGCGTTAAAGTTATTTGAACAGGATGAGGACACATACGGTGTACTGATGATCGGTGAAATCGGCGGCGCAGATGAAGAAGCTGCGGCACCGATGTTGAAGACCGGTGAGTTTACCAAGCCCCTGGCAGCGTTTATCGGCGGTTCTACAGCTCCGAAGGGTAAGCGTATGGGACATGCCGGCGCGATCATTTCCGGCAATTCCGGTACAGCGGAAGGCAAGAAGAAAGCTCTTCGTGAAAACGGCGCGGTTGTCGCGGAGACACCTGACCAGATGGGTAACGCGATGAAGGAAGCTCTGGAGAAAGCAGGGATTCTGGATCGCTGCATGGACTAGTCCTATGAGAATGTTGGTTGTTGCGGCACACGTCGGAGATTTTGTCTGGCGTAGTGCAGGCTCCATCGCAAAATATGTTCAGGAGGGACATCACGTGGAAGTGATCGTCCTTTCTGACGGATTGATTGCGGAAGCGGCAGAGTACTGGAAACGTCCCGGCGCAAACGAAGAGGAAGGTTCCTTGCTTCGTCAGGAAGAAGGCAGAAAAGCTGCTGAGATCCTCCTGGGAAGTACGGAAAACTACCATTTCCTGGGGTGGAAAGACCATCCGATCGTATTTGATCAGGAACGTATGGATACCCTGGTGAAACTGATTCGTGATGCACAGCCTGACTTTATCGTTACACATGATTTGAAGAGAGATCTCTATAATCCGGATCACGGGAATACCGCTGAGTTTGTTCTGGAAGCGAGCTGTTTTGCACGCAGTACAGGCAGAATTGATGGACATCCACGTCTGACACATGTGGCACCACTCTTTGGTATGGAAGCGGAAAATCCTGATATCTGTGATTTTAAACCGGGATGTTATGTGGATATTACCGAAGTCATAGACAAGAAATGCGAAGCGATGAAGGCGATACAGACACAAAGCAAGATGTATGACAAGTATCTTGCGAAAGCTGTAGTGCGCGGCAGAGAAGCGGTAAATCGCTGCGGCCGTAAAGGCTGTCAGTATGCGGAGGTATTCTCCATCAATCATCCAATCGGATCCGAAGGCAGATTTGTCTTCTGATCCGTGATACACTGAATCAGGAGACTTAACCATGAGTGAACATGCACAACACGCAGATAAATTCCTGTTTCATGCCCTTCTGGCTTTTTCCGGAGGGTTTCAGGACGCGTATACCTACATCGGAAGAGGAAAGGTCTTTGCGAATGCCCAGACCGGAAATCTTGTCCTGATGAGTATGAATCTGCTGACCGGGGAATTGCGTACGGCATTGCGGTACCTGCTGCCTCTGCTGGCGTTTGCCGGGGGCGTGTTTGCGGCAGAGAGGATCCTGAATCATTCCGGTACAGATAAAGCACGCGGACGCAGGAGAATCATTCTTGCGGAGATGATCTTACTCGCGGTTGTGGCATTCCTGCCTCATTCGGTGGATATGCTGGCGAATATGATCGTATCGTTCACCTGTGCCATGCAGGTGGAGGGATTCCGTTCCGCGTTTGGGAATGCCTATGCCAGTACGATGATCATCGGGAATCTGCGCAGCGGTGTGGATGCCTTGTCGGTCTATCTGCGGAAAAAAGATGAAGAACACAGGAAATCTGCTGGGTTCTACTTCACAATCATCCTGGTCTTCGCTCTCGGTGCGGGAATCGGAGGAAATCTGACCGGTCTGTATGATATACCGATGATCCTGGTATCTGCGGGGTGCCTGTTCCTGGCCAATCTGCTGATATAGAGAATATCTGAACATGAAGAAGGACATATCTTTGAAAAGATATGTCTTTTTCTATTTATCCTGTATAAAACATAAAGTTTCGTTGCATCATGCAACTTTATTGACTATAATCTAAGTATGCGTACATTGTGGAAGTATATACGCCCGTTTCTGCGGGTAATCGCCATCGGATTAACGGCCAAGGCAGCCGGGGCTATCCTGGAGCTGCTGATTCCGTATATCATGTCCATGATCATTGACGACATCGTTCCCCAGAGGGATATTCAGGCGATCATCTTATGGTCATGTGTCATGGTTCTTTGCGCGTTCATCGGCTGGAGAGCGAATATCTATGCCAACCGCAATGCTTCCAAAGTCTCCCGGGATATTACGGAAAACTTACGTAATGACCTCTTTGACAAGACCCTGTACCTGTCTTCCGAGAAGACGGATCAGTTTACAATACCTTCTCTGGAAACACGTTTGACAACCGATACATATCATATCCACAGGATGCTGGGAATGATGCAGAGAGTAGGTATACGCGGTCCGATTATCATGGTCGGAGGTCTGTTCATCACCTTCTTCATGGAACCGGTATTATCGCTGGTCTTACTTGCCACGATTCCGTTTATCGGTGTACTGGTCTATATCCGCGCAACCCAGGGTGTGCCCCTGTTTACCCATGTACAGAAAGTAGAAGACAGGATGGTTGGCGTTGTGCGTGAAAACGCGCAAGGTATCCGCGTTGTCAAGGCGCTGAGCCGGGAAGAGTATGAAAAGAACCGCTACCAGAAAGTTAATGACGAACTCAAAGAAACACGGATCACAGCGAATAAGAGAATGGCTCTGATCAATCCGGCGATGAATTTCTTCCTGAATGTCGGTCTGACGGCAGTACTGATCGTCGGCGCTTACCGTGTCAGTTCCGGAATATCCGAGACCGGTAAGATCATCGCGTTCATGTCTTACTTTACGATTATTTCCAGGTCGATGATGTCCATCAGCCGTATCTTTATCATGTATTCCCAAGGTGCTGCCAGTGCCAACCGTATTGAAGAAGTCCTGCTGTGCGACAGTGAGAAAGACTGGCTTCCGCAGAATATTCCGGATGGTGACCCGGAATATACGATTTGTTTTGACCATGTCCATTTCTCCTACCTGAAAGTAAAAGAAAATGTATCGGACATCACTTTCCGTCTGAAAAAGGGAGAAACGCTGGGAATCATCGGCGCGACCGGTTCCGGCAAGAGTACGATCATGTCTTTATTACTGCGGTTCTATGACGTGGATTCCGGCGCTATTTATATCAACGGCAAGGACATCCGCAATATCCCTCCGTCCGAGCTCCGCAGACGCTTTGGTATTGTCATGCAGAATGACTTCCTGTTCCGTGACACGATTGCGGAGAATATCCGCTTCGGCAGAGATGTCAGTGATGAAGCGATGGAACAAGCTGTACATACCGCGCAGGCTTCCGAGTTTATCGACAGTCTGGATGAAAAATATGAGTATATGCTTACCGGGAAAGGCGCGAATCTTTCCGGCGGACAGAAACAGAGAGTTCTTTTGTCCAGGGCTTTTGCGGCTGATCCGGAATTTCTCTGTCTGGATGATTCCAGCAGTGCGCTGGACTATGCGACAGACGCAAGATTACGCCGGGCACTCAGTGAAGCACATCCGGATTCTACGCTGATCATCATTGCCCAGAGAGTTTCTTCGGTGAAGAATTGTGACCAGATCCTGATGTTGGATGAAGGCAGGATCACGGCTTCCGGTACACATGAAGAATTACTGGAGATCAGTCCTCTGTACGCGTCAATCTATGAATCACAGATGGGAGGTGCTCTCTTTGACTAATAAGAAAAGAGATCGTAAAGGGATCATCCTGCGTCTGTTGACTTATCTGTTCCATGATAAGTATCTGATGGCACTGGCTCTGGTCATCACCTTTATAGGAAATTATATCAATCTTCTGGTACCCAGATATTCCGGGAATGCCGTAGACGCGATCAGCGCACCAGGTGGTGTGGATTTTGCCGGTGTTTTCCTCAACTGCCGGAATATGATGATCTGTGTGGTGATCAACGTGATCATGACCTATTCGACACAGAGGATCCTGATCTATATTTCCGCAAGTATTACCAACCGTATGCGCAAACAGGTATTTGATCATCTGATGACCATGCCGGTAAGTTTCTTTGACCAGCACCAGGCCGGAGATATCATTTCGCGTATTTCCTACGATATCAATACGATCAATACATCCCTGTCCGGAGATCTGATCGTATTGCTGACAACGGCAATAACCGTCATCGGTTCGTTCATCATGATGGTGCGTATCTCCCCGAGAATGTGTATTATCTTCTTCTTTACGACACCGATGATCCTGTTGATCACCAGACACAGAGCGAAGAAGGTCAGACCTTTATTCAGCCGCAGATCACGTTTACTTGGTGAATTGAACGGCTTTACGGAAGAGATGTTATCCGGACATAAGACGATCAAAGGATATGGTCAGGAAGAAACGATTATCAGTAAGTTCGCCAAGCGTAATCTGGAGTCTGTGGACGCTTACTACGAAGCAGAGTTCCAGGGAAGTATTGTCGGTCCTACCGTACAGTTTATCAATAACTTTTCATTGGCGGTTGTGTCCGGGTTCGGCGCGATTCTCTATCTCAGACAGATGATTTCCATCGGGAATATCTCCTCGTTTATCATGTATTCCCGCCGGTTCAGCGGACCGATCAGTGAGACTGCCAACATTTTCGCAGAACTGCAGTCAGCACTTTCTGCCGCGGAACGTGTATTCGCGTTGATTGATCAGCCGAGTGAGAAAGCAGATGATCCTGACGCGTATGTGTTTGAACATCCGGAAGGAAATGTGGACTTTGACCAGGTACGCTTCAGTTATATTCCCGGTACAGAAATACTTCACGGTCTGGATATCCATGCGCATCCTGGGAAAATGGTCGCCATCGTCGGTCCTACCGGGGCAGGCAAGACAACGATCATCAACCTGTTGATGCGGTTCTACGATCCGGATTCCGGCGTGATCTCTATTGACGGTCATGACATTCTTCACGCAACGAGAACTTCTCTGCGTAAGCATTTCTCCATGGTTCTGCAGGATACCTGGCTGTTTAAGGGGACAATCTATGAGAACGTTGCGTATGGTAATGACAACGCGACCAGGGAAGATGTCATCAACGCCTGTAAGGCAGCGCATATCGATGAGTTTATCATGAGTCTGAAGGATGGCTATGATACCGTGCTTACCGATGACGGTGTAAATATCTCCAAGGGACAGAAACAGCTTCTGACGATTGCCAGGGCGATGTTAAGTGAGTCAAAGATGCTGATCCTGGATGAAGCTACTTCAAACGTAGACTCCTACACGGAACAGCAGATCCAGGAAGCGATACGTAATCTGTGCAAGGATAAGACGACGTTTATCATTGCGCATCGTCTTTCAACGATACAGTCTGCGGACCAGATCCTTGTGCTGGATCACGGCACGATCATCGAACAGGGAACACACGATGAACTTCTGGAGAAGAGAGGATTCTACGCAAGATTATTCAATGCCCAGTGGGAGACATAGTTCCATGTTATCCACAAACTGTTGGGGAAAGTGAAACAACTTAGGGAGTACATCAGAACCAAAGCCTGAACCGGACTTGTTAAGATGAGCCGGAAGAGGTGATGGTATGCTTGGAAAAAAGTGGCTGATGATTCTGCTGACGTTGTTTCTTTCTTTTGGAAGTTTCTCTTATACGCTGTCTGCGGAAGAAAATGAACCTGCAGATCCGCCGGAAGAAATTACGGAAACAGAGATTCCGGAAGAAACAGAAACATCTGAACCAGAAGAGAATCAAGAGGATAAAGAGGGTACAGATACAGTCCCGGAGAATGTGTCCGGGAAAGTAATTGACCGGATCGATATTGGTGATGTGTCCATGGAAATTGATATTGCGCAATCCGAAGAAGCGTATATCTTGAGTGTGCTGCCGGCACAGGCATCCGTGCACTTTGCGGATACAGACACGGACGGTATCGTGGATATTCACTGGTCCGGAGAAGAATACCAGGAAAATACCTATGGCAGTTTTACTTTCTGCGCGGAACTAGATTCGGCCTATGAAGTTGTCTGTGACCTTCCTCTGGCAGAAGTAAAGGTAACCATGGATGTGTCTTCCTATATCGCAAAAGACCAGAAAAAGTCCATGCGTAAGCTCAGGAAAACACGTGCTTCCGGTACGCCGGTCAAAGATCAGATTCTCAGTGAATACACTAAGACAGAAGAAATCCTGACGACAGATCCCGCCAAGGCAGATCCGGTACAGAAGAATTACCGGGAGGCAGAAGGGAATACGGATACACAGTATCTGGTGAAGTCGGCGGAATGGACGGATATCCATATCGGGGAAGCGAAGATCCGTATGGCAGCTTCCCGGACATTTGATGTGGAGACTGGTTCTTCTCATGCCTTGTTTGTGTTTACGGATTGTCCCTCTCACGGATGGACGTTAAACAAGGCTCTGGATAAGGTCAGTGATCTTCTGGATCATTATCAGAGAGTGACATTGGGCAGGATCATCGGACCCAATGAAGACGGGATTCTGCTTGGGGATGTGTCTAAGGATCCGGAGGATGATAACTACTATGTTTACCAGTTGATGGAGATGCCCTGGCATGGCGGGGATCATTACTCGTTAAATGTTTACGCGGCTTTATACAAGTATTTCTTCGGGAGTTTTGATTCTGTGACACCGGCTGCGCAGAATCTCTGGCCGACCGTGATCTACGTGCAGTATGACAATTTGTATGAACCGTGTAACTATCCGGCTGTGGCAGGCTTGCCGGCCGTAACGAATGTCGGTGTGTGCGATGCCTATGGTATGCACTACTCTACAGGAACGAATACCGGGCACAGGGCAAGGTATGACTCCAGCGGGCAGGCGTATGCGCTGGGCAATGCAGGAAGAGCAGACTCTCCCATCTGGGATATTCTGAAACAATACAAGGAACAAGGACGATACTTTTCCTATGCGCTGGATGGCACATTTGCGACAAGAGGTGTGTTCTCACGTTGGGAGAATACTTCTGTAATCAACGCTTCGGATATCTTCCGTCTGAATATCTTTGCGGGTCTTGCGCAGCCTCTGGTGTATGATCCTGCCACAGCGTTACATGTCCCCCTGCTGAATGACATCTACCAGCGTCAGAACTGCATTTACAATTCAGATACAGGTTGGCAGCACGTCTATAACCTCGATGAACGGTTCCAGCCGGATTATTCCAGTGTTCAGGAGTATACGGATAAGATCGATCCTCATCCTCAAAATATGATTTTGTCAGATGTTGTATCTGAGGATTATGAGATCCTGGATGTACAATCAAACAAGGATAATGCGGTTGTAGAGATCCATGGTTCAGAAGTATCGGTTACTTTCCCGGATTATGCGTCAGGGGAAGAAGCCAGTGTGGAGATCTCTGTAAAAGCCCGCTATGGCACACGGAAAGACTGGGGAGATACCAACCTTGGGAATGGCCGTTCCGGTTCCAGTACCAGTGATACATCCGCAGTATATACATATCAGGAAGTGGCTTCTCCGGTACTGACCAGAGATGGATATACCCTGACAATTCATTATCTGGAGAAAGACAGTGAGAAAGTCTTACATCCTCCGTATACAGGGGTATATGCAGGAGGGGAGGAATATGATGTATTCTCCCCGGAGATCCTGATGTATGCACTGGTTGATGAAAATGACAAAGAGGTCAAGGGTGTGATGCCGTATGAAGATAAGGTCATCTATGTGTACTACGAAAGGGATATTTCGGTTGCTGAACCAATCCGGGTAACAAAAAAAGTCACTGGTCTGGAAGATCCGCAGGATACGTTCCGTTTTCAACTGATTCCGGAGAATCCGCAGAATCCCATGCCTGAAGATGGTGTGGATATCCTTTCCATCAAAGGGAATGGAAGCGCTGAGTTCGCGGTGATTCACTTTCCGTTTGACGGAGAATATGTCTATAAGGTGAAAGAACTGGATGACGGACAGTTTGGCTATACCATGGACCAGACGGTGTACACCGTGAGGTATGTTGTGGAAGAGGGAAAAGTCTACAGAACGATTTCTGATCCTTCCATCACCCCGAAAGAAGAAACCATCACTTTCAGTTATACCGGTGATGTACAGACCTTCACAGCACCTGAGATTGGTTTCTATACTCTGGAAGCCTGGGGTGCGCAGGGTGGTGCTGCGGCAGCCGGGTCTGGTGGTGAAGGCGGATATGCCAAAGGGACGATTGCGATGGATAAGGGTGATACGATCTATGTTGTTGTCGGCGGACAGGGCGGTAAGGCTGCCAATGGTAAGAATCCAGCCGGTGGTTATAACGGAGGAGGCAGAGGACACAGCTGGGATATTACGAACTATGATGATACAGGCGCGGTTACCGGTCATACTTACCGCAACGGTGCAGCCGGCGGTGGTGCAACGCATTTTGCGTCAGCGGATGGTGTATTATCCTCTCTGGAAAATAATAAAAATGCGGTGATTCTCGCGGCTGGTGGTGGTGGCGGCGCAGGTATGTTCCAGAAAGCCGGACAGAAGGAAGATGATCCGCGAAGTAATAACTGGAATCCGGAAATCTGGAAGAACTCTGGTAAAGGCGGAGGTCTTGAAGGTGGTATCGGCGGTTACGGCATTCAGCATCACTGTAAAGGAGGTACACAGACCAATGGTTACGGCTTTGGCAAAGGACAGCCGTCCGACAGCGGTGTAGGTGCCGGCGGCGGAGGATGGTTCGGAGGAAGGAAATTTACTCCGGGATCGGCAGTCGGCAGCGGAGGATCCGGGTATATCCAGTCACCGGAAACACTCTCTTCTTTGCGTATACAGCCGGAGTATCCACTGACTGATGCGTCCACAGAACTGGGTGGAAGAACCGGAAACGGCATGGCCAGAATCACGTATAAGATCTCCAACGAGACCGGAGAAGCTTCTTTTACCAACACCTATACCGTAACAGATACAGAGAAGTACGCTGTTGCCGAAATGCGTATACAGAAGACGATCCGGGGTCAGAATGTACAGAAAAGCACACTCAGATTTGTGGTGGAACCGGATGATGACAGCTATCCGATGCCGGAATCTCCAGAACAGGTCCTGGAGACCGATCATTCAGAAGTCGTTTCTTTCGGAGAGATTACCTTTACACGGCCTGGAACCTATTCTTACTTAATCAAGGAAATACGCGATCCGGAAACCAGACAGTTCACCTGGGCAGAAGATCTGAAGATAACCTACGTCGTCAGAGAAAACAAAGACGGCGGAGAATTGATTGTAACGCAGGAAGGAGAAGAATTGCCTGAGATGATCAATTACTGGAATACATATGATCTGGTCATCGCTAAGACAGGAATAGACGAAGATTTTGAGGATATCGAGTTTATCGTCCAGACTGCATCAGAAGCAGGAGAAGAAGAGAAGTACGCGTTGTTTGAGAAAACGGAAAGCGGAGAATACCTGTTAAATGGAGAAACCGGCAAACAGGAAGAAGCTTCCATACTGAAACTGAACAAGGATAAACAAATGATCCTGCACGGATTGACCGCAGGTGACTATGCGTTCTTTGAACAGAATGTCCAGGAAGGATACTTCCCGGAAGAAAACGGCACATTGTTTGCGTTACGGCCGGTCAGTCAGACAGATTATGTCCTGGGAAATCAGTCAGATTGTACAGATACGGAAGGGCAGACAATGAAGCTGCGGATTGAGGGGAATACCGCGTACGGGGAGATCCGCAACCGCAAAGACGATACGGAGCCGGAGCCTCCTCATAAACGAGTTTGTAACGAAGCCGGAGAAGACATCAACGGACAGTGTGCAGAAGCGGACACGATCCTGTACTACTTTATCGATGTCCGGAACAACACAAAAGTGAAACGTACCTATGAGATTCGTGATCCGCTGCCTGAAGATACGGAATTCGTCCAGGCAGACAACGACGGCAAAGTAGAGAATGGTGTGGTGATATGGCCGGCATTTATTCTGGAACCACAGGAAGAACGGACAGTAGGATTTACCGTAAAAGTACGGAAAGATGGTCAGACATATATCAATAAAGCGGAAGTAAAGATCACCGGGAAAACATACGAGACAAACGAGGTGATTAATCCCTCTGTTCCGGATCCGGTAAAGAAAGTGGTAAATCTTGAGGGTAAGGATATCCATGGACAATACGTATCTGTCAATGAGGAGTATGAATACCAGATCGAGGTAAGCAATCCCGGAGGAACAGAACGTACATTCACCATTACAGATGCTGTGCCGGTACATACGGAGTTTATCCGCGCTGATCATCATGGTGTATGTAAGGATGGCCAGATACAGTGGACAGTGAAGGTGAAAGCCGGGAAAAAGGAAACCGTCAGTTTCCGTGTTAAAGCAGTTCAGGAAGGAGTGACCATCCCCAACCAGGCCGAAGTACGCACAGAGAAAATCACACGGAAAACCAACATCGTGGAGGTACATGCGCCGGTGTCACCGGTGAAACATGTGCTGAACAGTGAAGGGGAACAGATTGACGGGCAAACGGTCAATGAAGGAGACGTACTGACCTATGTGCTGCAGGTGAAAAACCCGCTTAAGGGAAAACAAAGCGTTATCCTTGAAGATACGATTCCTGAAGAAACTGAACTTCTGCGTGTAAATGATCAGGGTACGGCAAATCATCGTACCGTGCAGTGGAAACTGGAAATGAAGGCAGGAGAAACCAGAGAAGTATCCTTTGAAGTCAAGGTAAAGACCGGCACAAAAGGAAAGACGATCCGCAATCAGGGAATACTGACACTTGAAGATCAGAGAACCCTGAAAACCAATACAGTCACAAACTCTGTACCGGAAGATCCGGTCAAAACCATCACCAATGTCTTCGGCACAAACATGGAGAAAAAGACACTGGAAGGAGGAAAGAGGTATACCTACCAGATCACGGTGAGAAACCCGAAATCCACAGATCAGGAAGTGGTCATCACGGATACACTGCCGAAAGAAGTAACTTTTGTCAGCGCAAACCAGAATGGTACTTTACAGGGAAACACGGTAACGTGGAAGATCACTGTCAAAGCGAATTCTTCACAGACAGTGAAGTGTGTAGTGATCACACCGAAGTATGACTCATCTATATCCAATAAGGCAAAGATCACCCTGGATAACGTGACTCTGGAATCCAATACGGTTACCTCTGAGGTCAAGGCACCGGAAGTGATCGTGGATAATATTCCTACAGGTATTGATCAGACATGGTTGTTAATTCCCTGTGCCATGGTTGTGGTTGGCGTACTTGGAACACTTATTGTTTTAAATCATAAGAAGTAGGCGGAGTTGAAAGGGCTCCGCCTGCCTTATCCATGAGAAAAAGACTGTGGATCATCACGGGATTTCTGATTCTTTCGGGACTTGGGGCAGGAATACTACTCAGCCAATACCGGAGATATGAACATGCGCAGAAGATCCATCAGGAGAAGATCATTCAGTATCGGGAATCTGATCTGCCGGAGGAAGAAAGCGAAGTTTATGCGGTATTACGTATTCCTGTCCTGGATGTAATCTGTCCGGTAGCGTCAGGTACGGAAGAAGAGAAGCTGAAATCATATGTCTGTATCGTAAGGGGAGGAGATTTTCCCGGAGAAACGGACGGGAATACGGTGATTGCGGGACATAGTGCGCGTGGTGGTTTTCTCTGTGATTACTGCTGGTTTCAGAATATCGCGCAGCTGAAGGAAGGAGATGAGATCCTGCTGGAGTTTCAGAATGATTCCGTGTACAGATATGAGGTGTATGAAGTGCTGGTTGATCAGACGGTGGGAGATCTGGAGCCCTTTCAGCGTGTTTCCGGGAAGGAAATACTAACGTTACAGACATGTACAGATGGAAAAGCAGATGCACGTACGTATGTCCATGCGTACCGTGTTTTCGGAAATCGTTCCTCTATGGTAGAATAAAAACAGCCGGATGGAGTAAACATAATGGATAAAGAATTGAATAAAATGCGTGTTCTGAATCACGGTAATACAACAGTTATATTCGTCACGGAGGAAATGCGTTTATTTGCGGGTAATGTCTTTGTACAGATGATCCGGCAGGGAACGGATGTTACAGTGGTGGATATGACTTACTACAATGAGGATGACCTGGAAGAACTCCATGAGATCCTGGACAGACATCAGAAATATGTACTGTATGGAATTCATGACGAAGCTCCATGGACAGAGGAAGTACGTAAGGCAAAGGGACAGCTGATCATTGCCGGAGAAGATGATCCTGTTGCGGAGATGATTTCCGGTAAGACAAAGAAGATCTGGTTTGCGGGAGGTTGTTTCTGGGGTATGGAAAAGGTCCTGAAGATCGTTCCCGGTGTTCTTGCGACAACCGTAGGTTACGCGAATGGTCATACAGAGAATCCGACGTATAAGGAAGTATGTACGGATACGACAGGATTCCGTGAGACTGTACAGACAGAGTATGATCCGGAGAAGGTATCTCTGGCACAGTTACTGGATGTCTATTTCCTCTGTATCGATCCCACGGTCAGGAATCAACAGGGTCATGATATCGGCAGTCAGTACCAGACCGGTGTGTATTACGAGGATGAGAATGACCGCAGGGTTATCGAAGAAGTATTTGCCCGTAAGAGACAGGAGTATCCGGTATTTGTGGTGGAACTGGAGAATCTGAAGAATTTCTACGATGCGGAAGAATATCATCAGGATTATCTGGATAAGAATCCGGACGGATATTGTCATATCACGGGAAGTGAGATGAGCGCAGTACAGAAGTATCTGAAAGATAGTGGGTTGGTATGAGATTAATAATACATTCTATGGATCACCAGGAATGGGTCAGAGAGTATGATCTACCGGTGACAGTTGAACAAGTCATGATGGAAATTGAGGATGAACTGCTTTATCCGGTTTTTCTGTGCAGGATCAACGGAATCACACACCGGCTGAATCTGGTTGTAGATGATGACTGTGAGATTGAACTCCTGGACGTACGTGACAGGGCAGCGTATATCTCTTACCAGACCTCAATTTCTTTCCTGTATATCGCCGCCGTACATCAGGTACTGGGGAAAAATGTCCGTGTAACCGTGGATAATACATTATCCAAAGGGTTGTACACAAGCATACGTACAAGCGGAATAGACCAGGATACACTCAACGCGATCGATCAGCGTATGCGTGAACTGGCAGAACAGGATCTCCCTTTGATCGGGCGGAAAATGACCCGTGAAGAATTAATTGAAATCTTGACGGAGTATAAGCGTTACGATCATCTGAAGATCCTGGAAAGTGTTCCGGATCTGGATTTTGCGAATCTGTACAGTCTGGATAATGAAATTGCGGTATTCTATACCGATCTGGTATGTAGTACAAGGTATCTGAATCTGTTTGAGCTCCGCAGGTATAAAAACGGTGTGATTCTGCGTTATCCTCGTTCTTCCTCTCCTCATCATATTCCGGAGTTTGTGGAAGAACCGAAGATGTACGAAGTGTTTGCGGAAGAAACCCGATGGGATAAACTTCTGGGAATTACCTTTGCGTATGACCTGAACCGGCATTTCCTGAAGAATTCTTATTTGGATCTGATCCTGTTATCTGAAGCTCTTCACGAAAAGAAGATTGCGATGATTGCGGAAGAGATTCACCAGCAGAAAAAGAGATTGATTCTGATTGCCGGTCCTTCCTCTTCGGGGAAGACGACATTCGCGCGCAGATTGTGTATCCAGCTGCGGGTCACCGGGTTAAAACCGTTATATCTGGGCACGGATGATTACTTCAAGGAGAGGGATGAAACACCTCTGGGACCGGACGGAGAGAAGGATTTTGAAAGTCTTGGGGCGGTCGATATAGAGTTGTTTACCAGACAGATGAATGACCTGCTGGAAGGGAAGAAGGTCGATCTTCCGGAATTTGATTTCATTCACGGCACAAAAGTGTACGGGAAGAGGTTAACTACCCTGGAATCCGGACAGCCGATCGTCATTGAGGGTATCCACGGATTAAATCCCAAGCTGACCGAAGCGATTCCCGATGAAGAGAAGTACAGGATCTTCATCAGTCCGCTGACCCAGCTGAATATTGACGGGTATAACCGGATCAGTACAACCGATGCCAGAATGCTCAGAAGAATGGTCAGAGATAATCGTACACGCGGGAATAACGCGGCGATGACGATCCGTTCCTGGCCGAAAGTCCGGGCAGGGGAAGATGTGAATATCAACCCGTATAACTCGGAGGCAGACGCATTCTTCAATAGCCACTGTATCTATGAACTCGCTGTTCTGAAGAAATATGCCAAACCCTTGTTGATGGAGATCACCCAGGATATGCCGGAGTATCCGGAGGCACAGAGAATGCTGGAATTCCTGGAATTCTTTGTGGAAATGCCGGATGATACCCTGATTCCCAATAACTCCATCATGCGTGAGTTTATCGGCGGTAGTGTACTTGTTTAAAGGAGAATAAACATGATTAAGACAAGAAAAGCAGAAATGGAAGACCTGGACGATCTTCTGGCAATTGAAGCCAGCGCAATTCCCGGATACGGTTATATGTACGATGACCGTTTCTTCTTCCTGGAGAATCAGGGGAATACCGGAGAGATGACAATTGCGTATGTGGATGATGTTGCGGCAGGTATGGGTCAGTATTCTGTCATGCCGGATGGTTCCGGGTGGCTTGAGATCCTGCGTGTAAAGAAAGAATACCAGCGTATGGGTGTAGGTACCGAAATCTATAAGAGATATATGGAACTGGCTGACGAAACACACGCGCCGTCTATCGCCATGTTTACCGGCAGAAGAAATATCGGCAGTAAGCATCTGGCAGAAGAGTATGGATTCCATCTGGCAGCCGCATACCTGGAGAATGCCCTGGATATGAAAGAACGAGAAGTCACACCGGTGGAAGGCTTCCGTCTTGTGGAAGATCTGGAAGAAGCGAAACGTCTGATTGATGAACCCTGCGAGGGCTGGGGAAGATTCATGGCGCTAAACCGCACATTCATGCATTATGGGGATGATCTGTACAAGTATCTGATTGGCAGGAAGATGATCTGGACCGACGGAGAAAGTGTACTTGTTCTGGGATGCCGTATGCTCGAAGAAAGAGGCTGGTTCATCGGGATGATGAACGGTGATCTGAAGAAGTGTCAGGCTTTTGCGGAATACAAGGTAAAAGAAAAAGGTCTTCCGAAACTGACTGTTTCTTTCCCTCCGGAAAGAGAAGACCTGATTGAATTTGTTCAGTCTGCAGGGTATACCCAGGCAGGCGAGTTGATCGTCATGGAATGGATCAGAGACGAGAATTCCTGATTTTCTGATAAATCATCCAGCACAGATAACCAAGGATACCTCCGCTGACATTGGTGATGATATCCGTAATATCAAACGTGCGGTATGTGCTGATCAACGGCTGTAATAACTCTATGGTCAGACTCAGAAGAAAAGAGAAAGCGACAGCTTTGCGGAAAGAATGATCGTGGTAGAAACCAGCCAGAAAACCAAAAGGCACAAACAGTAAGATATTCAGGAATACTTCCTGCCAGGCACCCATGTGATGGAGGAGGATATCGATAAACGGTTTCCAGTTCATGGACACATAGGGATGTGTGAATAACTTGGGCAGGGAAAACAAGATCGGACTTAAGGTCTGGTATAACACAAAGACCATGTACGCATAGTAAATGCCTACGATGACCCGGTCATCCTCTTCTATCCGCGGACGGATCAGGAAAAGATAGATGACCAGAAACACAGGAAGATCTGCCAGTTTGGAGAGTGTCATAGGAATATCCTAGCACAAGAAGTGAAAATTATAAAAAGAGATCGTTTATTCACGATCTCTATTTTGTCTTTTTCCGGCGTCTCTTCACGGTCTTTTTCAGGTATGCCCGCATCTCTTCCATCATATCGATGATCGTGATATTGCCGTCATGACCGACTTTGGGGAAGGTCACGGAGTATCCCTGATGATCGTATTTCTCCAGAACCTCTGTCATGGCATAATGCCCGAGATTGAGGTAGAAGTTATCCATATCACCTGCACGCAGATGGAATTTACCGCGGATCTTCGGCATCAGCCACTCGTGATTCCGCTCAATATATGCCGTAAGGTCATAGTGTTCACCCCAGTATTCCACAACATCTTTATGGATCTCACCGGTCATTGTATCGTAGACCGGCAGGGGATAGCCGTCTTCACCACAGGGGGAGAATACCGCATTGTATATACCGAACTGTCCCATGCCTAACTCAAGCCTGCCGCCGATCGCTAATTCATAATAATTCTCTTCACGATAGGTCCAGAGGATATTCCCGCGGGTATCTCTGGCCCCGGGACGTTCAACCCTGCGCCATGGATGCTGGATGTAGTATACATTCTCATCATTGTACAGATCCATCAGCTGATGATCATGGAAGTCGAGACTATCCGCAAAACCAGGCCATGTGCCGCCGAAGAAGTCCGGATAGAATAATAGTAATGCCGCAGAGATCCAGCCTCCGGTAGAACCGCCGACCAGGATACGACCCTCCGGCGTACCGAGACCGCCGTATTTCTCCTCGATGGCAGGAATCAGTTCCTGTACATACGCATCACCGTAGGGACCGAGATTCGCGGAGTTCACACGATAAGAATCATCATAGAACATGTTTGCGTCACGGAAGTTTACACAGATGACCTGCGGGGCTTTGCCGGAATTCCAGTACTTCGTAAAGCCCTGTTCACGCTCACGCAGTTCGACATCATAACGGAACGGTGCCGTACCACCCGGGAAATGTCCCTGGCAGAGAATCATCGGATATTTCTTCTCCGGATCATATCGTTTAGGCAGAAGGATATTTGCGCCAAGGTAGATATCTTCACCCCAGAAGTCTGAGAGTAGCTCACTCTTCATCTTGAAGTACCGCACAAGCCCGTGATCTTCGTAATTGCCCTGCTGGTATACTTCTCCTTCTTTCAACTCATATTCCGGCTCAATTCTCTGGTTGATGATCAGTTTGATGTCCTTTTCCCCGTAGTTCTCGGTTTTTACATCTGAGTACAAATTAAAGGGATTGTTTGCGAAGTGTCCGCCGCTTCCGAAGTCCTGCATACCCCAGATCTCATGACCATCTTTTCTCTTGTATTTGTGATAACGGATAAAGAACGCCTGAACCAGTAATTTTTCGTGGGGAATCTCATCGAATTGGAAAGGAGATCCGAAGATGTGTTCTTTCTGCTCATCCAGGTTGATCTCATCACCGCCCTTCAGTCCGTAGAACGTAACACCAAATACCGGACATCCGTTCATTCCGAAACCACCACGTTTAAATAACATCGGTTCTTCATTCTCTCCCGGACGATCAATGAAGAAGAGAAGCCTGCCGTTAAGCTCTTCCTTGAACTTTGGACTGATCTTGATGATAACTGACATATATTACCTCCCCGGGAAATCCCGGATTCATGAAGGAATAATCTCATTTCTGTGGTGAAAATGCAATATCTGCACTATGGATGAAATAAGCATATATCCGGAAAAATATAATGATATGATGGACACGAAAGAAGGAGAACAAACATGGCATTAGTAGTATTTGAGAATGGCTTTCAGGGAACGTACGAAGTCGGAAATCAGACGTTGAAGATCGGTCAGGACGCTTTATTACCGTACGATATGACTTACGGAGCATTGAGCGCGTGTCTGTACTCAAATTATCTGAAACATGCCGGAGCAGCCGGAATTGAGATCCGCAAGACAGAAGTCTATGTGGATGGAAAGAAAAGAAATGCTGTACCGGCAACTTTGGAAACCGTAGATATTCTGTTCCGTACGGACAGTGACGCAGACGAATCTGCGCTGCAGGCATGCCTGGAAAAGGCGACAGAAACCTGCTCGATGTTCCAGACGATTGCCTGTGTGGCAAAGATGAACTACAGAGTAGAAAAACTCTGAATCAGACTCCGCAGCAGTGAGCAGATTCTTTCTTGATCTGTGTTCCAAGAACTGTAATCGTACCTGTATCCCTGGTATATTTACCCATGTTTTTTGATATTTATGTCTGATATCGACATTGACAGATTGAATCGTGATGTATATGATGATAAAACAGAAGGGATATTAAATACTTCTTAAAAAATAATTAAACTGTTCGTCGATTGGTGTATAATAAAAAAGCAGAGGGAAGAAATATGAGCTGGAACAAACATAAAAGAAAAATTAACGGAAAACCTGCAGATTCTGTAGATGAAAATACAGAGAATGCGGAAGAACTCGAAACCGGTGAATATGATGATATTGAAGTATTGCCTCACTGGATTCATGATACGGTTGAAGATGAGTCTTATGTGACGGGATATAAGGTACTTCCCAGTTGTGTCTGCAGTGAATGTGGATATCACTCCAACAGTGAGAAAACTGTTTGCCCGAAGTGCGGAGAAAGAATGTACTAAGACATTCTTTGGTATGTAAGGATTATAGCTGCCGTAGGAAAAAACCTGCGGCTTTTTTCTATCTCTTTTATAGTTAATACGATAGAATAATACTATGCGTAAAATTATCGGAATTCTGTGGATGACCTGTCTTCTTTTTCTCTGTTCTCTGCGTCCTGTTCATGCGAAAGAGAACTCTTTTCAGGTGTATTTCACCTGGATCGGGAATCATACCTACAGTGATACATATCCCTCAGAATATGTTAACCAGGGGAAGAAGGAAGCGGTTGCCCAGGTCTGGCGCAACGATAGAGTATTGTTGAAGGCGGCGGTATTCTCGGATATTGAGCAGGAATTTGATATCACTGTTACACCCTTCACAAACGAACAGGGATATACCTTGAAACAAGATGTCCGCACCTATCAGTTAAAAGAAACCATTGCCAGTCTCGGCATGGGAATGGATTCCTCCATACCACATAAACAAGTACCGGAGATTGTGGAAGAAACAACGAAGATCCGGTGTAATGCAGGGAATCCGGTATATCTGTTGCTGGAGATCCCGGTATCCTCCTATGCGTATGCCGGAGAGTACCACGGACAGCTTACCCTGTCATCTTCGCAGGAAGAACAGTCATTCCCGATTACTCTGGAAGTCCTGGATCTGATCCTTCCCCAAAATACACTCTCTCTGGATCTCTGGCAGTACAGTTATCCGTCGTACCGGTATTACGATTGCCTGAAAGGAGATGAGTATCTTTCAGATAAACATCTGGAAGTACTGCGCAAGGAACTGGAACTGTATCATAACGCAGGGGGAGAATCCATTACGGTACCGGTAATTGAAGAACCCTGGGGACACCAGATCTATGACGATACGCCTTCACTGATCAAGTGGATCTATACCTACGAAGGACAACTGACCTTTGACTATACCTGGTTTGACCGGTACGTAGATCTGTGCCTGGATGTTGGAATTGATGAGAGAATCGACGCGTTTACGATTCTTCCCTTTGACCGGATCGTACGCAGCCGTACAGAAGGCGGGATAGACTATGCAGAATATCTGGTCCCGGGAAGTGATGAATGGACTGGTGTATGGCAGGTGTTCCTCAGAGATTTCATGAGTCATATGAAAGAGAAAGGGCTCTTTGACATCACGTACATTTTCATGGATGAACGCAGCTATGAAGATCTTTCTGCGGCAGTATCGCTGATTGAATCAGTAACTGACGAAAACGGGCAGTGCTTCAAGATTGCCTGCGCGATCAATCACTTTCCTCTCTATGATCTGTATGATCATATGCAGTATCTGACGCTGTCGATCGCGTTAAGAGATATGGATGACAACGCGGTCAGGACGTTTGTGGAAAGAAGAAAAGAACTTGGTCTGGAAACGACCTTATATAACTGTTCGGTAACGTATCCCAGTTCCTATGCGGTAAGTGATCCTGCGGAAACGCTCTGGGATATGTATTACCTGAAGAGTGCCGGGTTTGATGGCTTTCTGCGCTGGGCACTGAACGCATATCCTCCGGATCCTCTGAGGACTTTGGATAATCCGGATTTTGAGGCCGGAGATGTGTTACTGATCTATCCGGATGAGAAGGATAGCGCTGAGCCGGAAGCTATGGCATCCCTGCGTCTGAAACTGATCGAACAGGGGTTCCGGGATCTTACAAAGTATGATGTACTGAAGAATTATGATCCGGGTATGGAAGAAGTATTCCGGTCATTGTACTGCGGACGTGGTAATTACAACGCCTACGGGGCATTCCTGGCTTCTAATGACACAAGCAGGAATATCACCATGTCCGAAGTACTGCGTATCCAGAACAGCCTGGAAAGTACCTCTATGTCCATGCATGAACAGACCCTTTCCCGGAAAGCAGAACACTTGGAATCACTGAGTACGCTGGGTAAAAAACTGATGACTTATGCCTGGCAGTTACAGAGACCATGAGTAATCCCGCAGGAATACTTTACGAACAGTGAATTCCGCGGTATTGTATGACAAGAATATTAAGAACAGGATAGAAAAGGAGAAGACTATGCCGAGAACAGAATTTAAATATGATATTATCCAGAGTTTCGATACAATCAGTGAGAATGAATCTTCCACCGGTCACCGTTATACCAAGGAAGTAAACCTGGTCTCCTATAATGATGGAAACCCGGTCTATGATATCCGTAACTGGACAAGGATGAAAAACGGAGAAATTCGTATGGGGAAGGGAATTACCCTGTCTTTTGAAGAGATGAAGAAACTGAAGGAAATCCTGAATGAAATGGAGGATCTCCAGTAAAAATACCGCAGAAATCATCTGCGGTTTTTCTATCCCCGGAAGACAGAAACAGTGGGAGGAAAGAATTACCTGTGGTAGAATTGTTACGATGAACAGAAAAGTTGCGAAGAATGCAGGATGGATCATCGGTGCCCGAGTACTGCAGATGTTTCTGGGCCTTTTTATTACGGGATGGACATCCAGGTTCCTTGGCCCGGGCAATCTCGGCCTGATTTCTTATGTCGGTGCGTATGTGTCCTTTGCGACAGGTATCGCCTCTTTAGGTTTCAATAATATTATCATCAAGGAATTGTTCGATCACAGTGACAAGGAAGAGGCAGTTCTGGGTACCGCCATCATTATGCGGCTGGTCTCCAGTGTACTGTGCAGTTTACTGATCATCGGACTTCTGGCACTATTAAACCCTGACGAACCGCTGATTATCGTGATTGCGGCACTGTTGTCTCTGACCTTGATCTTTCAGTCTTTTGAGAGTTTTAACTTCTGGTACCAGTCCAAGTTACAATCCAAGTATTCCAGTATTATCCAGACAATTGCGTATGTGATCGTGGCGGCGTACAGACTGTATATTCTTTCCGCGTCCAAGGATGTCCGCTGGTTTGCGCTGGGCAACAGTCTGGATACCATTGTGATTGCGGTATTGCTGTACTTTACCTTCAAACTTAAAAACAAGAAGAATCTCGGCTTTGAATTCTCCCTGGGTAAGGAAATGTTATCCAGGAGTTATCACTTTATCTATTCCGGCCTGATGATCTCCATCTACGGAGAGATGGACAGGATCATGTTAAAGAGTATG
Organism: Solobacterium sp.; assembly: GCA_017512555.1. Taxonomy (GTDB): domain Bacteria; phylum Bacillota_I; class Bacilli_A; order Erysipelotrichales; family Erysipelotrichaceae; genus Bulleidia. The sequence goes on from JAFWFE010000009.1 coordinate 75,997, forward strand.
CTGAATGAAACCATGGTCGGATATTATGAGGTGGCGGTAAGTGTCAACACATACTGGTCATTTATCATTGCGGCAGTAATCGATTCTTTCTACCCGGTGATCATTGAAGCGAAGAAGAATGAACCCAGGGATGTCTACCATTACCGGATCCGGGAATTGTACTGTCTGGTAATCTGGCTGTGTACACTGGCTGCGATTGCAATCATGATCCTGGCTAAACCAATCATCCTGATCATTCACGGTAATCAGTATATCCCTTCCATCATGTGTCTGCGTTTTGCGACATGGATCAACTTGTTCGCGTATCTCGGTGTTGCCAGAAATGCGTGGATGGTCAGTGAAAACCGGCAGTCGATCTATAAGTATATCTTTACCATCGGCGCTGTCACAAACGTGATCCTGAACTGGCTGCTGATCCCGCGGTTTGATATTATCGGTGCTACGATTGCGACGATCTTTACCGAATTTGTGATTGCGGTGGTCGCGCCGGCATTGTTCAAGGAAACCAGGGAGAATACAGTACTGATCCTGCACTCACTGAATCCGAAGATCCTGCTTGGAATGATCCAGGAACTGCGTAAAGACAAAGGAGAATCACAATGAGTTCTGCACGTCCGGATTTCAAGGAAATGAAAACTCTGCGGGGTATCTTGCGTGACTGTGATTCCCGGTTACAGGATATCGCGGTTTTTCATGAGGAACAGAAAGCCGGAGTACTGGATACTCTTCACCGGTATCAGCTGTCTTATATCCAGGATGATATGGAAGAAATCTCTGTACATACACTTCGCTCGGTAATCGGCGCATCCAAGGTGTCCATGCTGGAAAATGCTGGGGCAGGGACGATCTATGACCTGTACGAGATGGATGAACAGGAAATTATCAATATCCGCGGAATCGGGAAGATTACCGCAGAGAGAGTAAAGAAAGTCGTCAATGAAATAACCGGGCAGATGATGGTCAAGGTACCGGTACGGTTTGATCTGGAGAACATGTCTACACTGCAGAAAAGACTGTTGAGGGCACTCTATCTGGATAAGAATTCTGCAGAAATCAGTAAGACAGCGGATTTCTATTATCGTTATCATCACAAGGGTGTAGTAAGTGTTCTGACGGACAGTGAAAAGATCACCAACCGGTTCCGCTGGTTTTTCAGTTCTTCCGCAGAGAAGGAAAAGCTTCGCATGTCCTATGCGTTTCTGAAGTCCATGGCTCAAGGAGAACTCAAAGAAATCACTGCACGTCTGGATGATTTACTGAATAAACTGACCGGCAGCACCGAAAAAGATATCCTGCGTGATTTTGAGGAACACGCTTCAGAGTACTATGCTTTGCTTGAAAAGTACGCAGATCGTGAACTGACCGGGGAAGATGTCGGAGAGAATGATCTGGAGTCAGATCTGATCCGTGAGATCAATACCGTACAATTGGATGAATCCTTGCTGAACGTTACTCTGCGTCATTACCAGAACTTTGGCGTGAAGTATATCCTTCACCAGAAGAAAGTACTTCTTGGGGATGAAATGGGTCTGGGTAAGACGATTCAGGCATTGGCAGTTATGGCAGATCTCAGCGCACATGGCCATACGCACTTTCTGGTCGTTTGCCCGACAGGAATTATGGTGAACTGGTGCAGGGAGATTGAATCCAAGACAAAGATGAAGAGTATCTTGTTACACGGGCATGTCTATGAGAACTTACAGAAATGGATCCGTAACGGAGGTATCGCAGTTGTCAATTATGAATCCCTGACCAAGATCCACATTCCGGATGAGATGAAACTATCCATGATCACTGCGGATGAAGCACACTATGTAAAGAATCCCGGAGCTATTCGTACACAGGCATTACTGATACTTAAGGATAAAGCCGAGTATGTACTGTACATGACCGGCACACCGTTGGAGAATAACATCGAAGAGATGCACTATCTGATCTCCTGTCTGAGAGAAGATATTGCGGATGAAATCGAAGGTATACGTTACTTTGCGGAAGCGAAAGTATTCCGTGAGAAGATCGCCCCGGTATATCTGCGCAGACGTCGTGAAGATGTCCTTCAGGAATTGCCGGAACTGACGGAGATCCTGGAATGGACACCGATGAAACCGGTGGAATGGGCCGCATACGCGAAGTCTGTGGCAGCCGGCAACTTCATGGAGATGCGCCGTGTGTCGTGGAACGCGGCCGAATCTTCCAAGGCAGAACGTCTGCTGGAACTGTGTCTGGAAGCACGGGAAGAGAAGCGCAAGGTCGTTGTCTTCTCGTTTTTCCTGGAAACGATCATGCTGGTACAGGCTGTACTGGAGGGGATGACTTTTCCTTCTCTTACCGGTTCTTTGAATTCCTCTGAACGACAGTTCATCCTGGATGAATTCGCTAAGTCAGAAGATAAACATGTATTGGTAGCACAGATCCAGGCAGGTGGTGTAGGTTTGAATATCCAGTCTGCCAGTATTGTGATCCTCTGTGAACCACAGCTCAAACCATCGGCGGAGAAACAGGCAATCTCCAGAGTTTACCGTATGGGACAGGTCAGGAACGTATTAGTCTATAAACTGTTATCCGAGGGTACCATAGATGAATATCTGGTAGAAAGACTCGGAAACAAGCAGGAGATCTTTGATACATTCGCGGATGAATCCGAAGCCGGTGAACAGTCCAAGATCAGTTCCGAATGGATCAAGGAAATCATAGAGAAAGAGAAAATCAAAGTCGCTGAAGAAATCGGAGGTGAAGAAGATGACAGAAAAGAAAGAGAACCAGAACTTCAATGAAGAAGAGTTTCTTAAGAAAGTAGAACATGCGGCTGCCAAAGGTACAGGCAGGAATCACATCACACAGTTTATTCTCGCGTGTCTGCCGGTATTACTGGCAATTGCTTTGTATGCGTATTATGTTCTTCCGAAGATCAACGCGGTGAATGCGGGATTTGAACAATTGGTTCATTTTGAAAGTGATGCGGATACTCATGATACTGTACTCGAGGATGATAGTATATTCGGCTATAAGGCTGCGGATTTTGAAGATGCGATCCTCGGTGACGGCTCGAAACTGAAGAAACTGGAAGTCTATACACAGGAAGTATCCGATGTCAGTACAATTACGGATACCGGTTTTGCGAATTGGTCAATCTTTACCAAGACGAAACTGATCACCTATAACGGTACGGCTGTGTACACGGTCGATCTCTCTACACTGAAGAAATCCGATATTCAATTTAACGAAGAAGAGAAGACCATTACCCTGAAGATTCCTCATGCCCAGCAGGAAGAAATCAACATTCCGGAAGATCAGATCCAGTTTGGGGATACTTCCGGAGGATTGTTAGCCTTTGGAGAAATCAAACTGACGCCGGAACAGTCTGCCCAGGTACAGGCAGGCGCCAGAGAAAAGATGCAGGCGAAACTGGATGAAGATCATGTGCTGGAGACAGCAGACAGATTTGCTATTCTGAGTGTGTGGGAACTGTATTCACCGATCATCAAAGATGTAGGAAAAGATTGTTCCCTGCAGGTAGAATTCCGTTAAACAAAAAAATAACCGCTGCCATGAACAACGGTTATTATCAGTCTTAGGACTCCAATGCCCTAATACACTTTTAATATAACAGGAACCGGAATTCTTTTCAAATAAAATACTGCGGTATCTGTGCCACAGAGTGAAGATTATGTGGATATATTGACTGTATTTTCTTCTGTGTGATATATTTTGAGTGCGATATAAAGGCTTGTTATCGAAAGAGCAACACCTGTCGTCCTTTTAACAGGTGTTTTTAATTTCTTGGGAGGCCGGATGAAGATCATACAGATCATCAATAACAATGTTGTACTATCGGAAGATGTCAAAGGAAATGAGATCGTTGTTTTCGGTAAGGGTATTGGTTTCCGTGGTAAACGGGGTGAAGAAATACATCCTGAAGAGATCCGGAAGATCTATCATCTGGAGGATAATACGGAGAAGACACGGATCGTCAGCCTGCTGGAAGAGATTCCCTATGAAATCATTAATTTTGGACTTAGGGCCACGGAATACATCGCTGCCTGCAGTGTCCTGCCAATTAGTCCGCGTATCTTGATTCCGCTGACCGATCATATCTATACGGCTATAGAACGTGCTAAAAATCATGTGTCCTTTGAGAAAGGATTATCCTGGAATGTCCGTTATTTATACAGAGATGAGTATCATACGGCAGGGGATATCGTGGATATGATCAAGAGTGATTTCGGTGTTGATCTGGAACCGGATGAAACTGCGTTTATAGCTCTGCATATCGTCAATGCAGAGATGGGTATTGATCTGAAGGATACCTATAAAGCGACCGGAATTATTGACCTCAGTGTACGTATGATTGAAGAGTATTTTAATATTAAACTTGATCCGGATAATTTAAATTACGGTCGTTTTATTACGCATATGCAGTTTTTGACAAAGCGGATCATCACCAATACATTTGAGCTTGAAGATGATGAAGAAATGATCAAATACACGAATTACCGCTATCCTGACGCGTATAACTGCGCGCTGAAGATCTGTGACGCGATCCGCGAACAATATCAGATGGAAATAAATAAGAATGAATATTCTTATCTTACAATCCATATAGCCAGATTACTGAAAAGGGGTCTGGATTAATTGAAGGGAGGATTCATATGGATTACAAACAGACTGCCGAAAAGATCATTGAACTGGTCGGAGGCAAAGAAAACATTCAGACTCATACACACTGTATGACACGTCTGAGACTCGTCTTGAAGAATGTCGCTTTGGCAAAAGAAGATGAGCTGAAAAAGGTTCCGGGTATTCAGGGGGTAGTGAATAAAGCCGGACAGTACCAGATCGTTATCGGACCGGATGTAGAACAGCTCTACAATGAACTCGCGCCGATGATTCCCAACGCAACCGCAGAGAAGGTTGTGGAAGAAAACCTGGATGCAGAAAAGGAAAGTATCTGGAATCGTGTACTTGCGTTTATCTCTGGTTCTATTACACCGACATTGCCGGTATTGATTGGCTCAGGTATGATCAGTGCGATCCTGTCACTGGCTGCGAATGTATTCCATGTGGATACAGCAGGATCTACGTATACTCTGCTGAATACACTGGCTAACGCGGCATATACCTATCTGCCTGTCCTGGTTGCGTTTGCGGCTGCCAGAAGATTGAAAACCAACGAATATGTTGCGGCATTCATTATTCTCGCATTGTGTTCTCCGGCAATTACCGGTGTGGCAGATCTGACGATCTTCGGTATTCCTCTGACAACCGTGAAGTATACCTCCAATATCGTACCTGCCTTATTGATGGTGCCGGTTATGGCCTTCATTGACCGTTATGTAGTGAAATACTCTCCGAAGTCAATCGTTTCGATCACACGTCCGCTGATTCTTGCGCTGATCATGTTCCCGCTGACTCTGCTCCTGCTTGGCCCGATTGGTACATGGGTAGGTACAATTCTGGCGAAGTTCTGTGTATGGATCACAAGCTTAGGAGGTATCAGTATGGCGATTCTCAGTGCTCTGCATCCTTTGCTGGTCATGGTTGGTATGCATACTCTGATCACACCTCTGATCGTCAACGAAATTACAACCTATGGTTCTTCCCTGCTGTTCTCCAAGGCACTTGCCGGTAACCTCGCGATTGCCGGTGCTGCGCTTGCTGTTGGTCTTAAGGCTAAGAAAGAAGAAAACAAGACAGCAGGTATTTCTACCGGTATCACAGCTCTGTTATCTGTTACCGAACCTGCTCTGTATGGTGTTCTGATCCGCTTGAAGAAGCCGTTGATCGGTGCCCTGATTGGTGCGGCTATCACCGGTCTCTTTATCGGTATGTTTGATATCCGTGCTTATGCGACAGCTTCCTGCTCACTGCTTACTCTGCCGATCTTCATGGGCGGTGAAAGCATGACAAACTTCTATCTGGCAGTTGTTGCCGCAATCATTGCTGTAATTCTCGGCTTTGTCGCAACCTGGTTCATCGGTTTTAAAGAGGACTAATCGTTATTTTACTTGAGGGATGGGATAACCATCCCTTTTATTTAGAGAGGAATGTATATGCAGACAAAAGACAGAAAACCATTTCCGGAGAATTTCCTTTGGGGAAGTTCATCTGCGTCTTTCCAATGTGAAGGTGCTGCGCATGAGGATGGCAAAGGTTTATCCGTAATGGATATGCGGAAGATTGATCCGTCTATCTGTGATTTTGAGGTCGCCAGTGACCATTATCACCGTTATAAGGAAGATATCGCGCTGATGAAAGAATGCGGCCTGAAAGCTTATCGTTTTTCCATTGCCTGGACAAGGATCTTTCCTGAAGGAAACGGAGAAGTAAACCCCAAAGGTGTTGAATTCTATAACAACGTGATCAACGAGCTTATTCAAGCCGGAATCACACCAATTGTGACGATTTATCACTTTGATTATCCGCAGGGACTGGTTGATCAGTACGGCGGGTGGATCAGCAGACGTAGTATTGATGACTATGTCAATTATGCGGAGTTCCTGTTCCGTACGTACGGAGATCGTGTCAAGTACTGGCTGACGATCAACGAACAGGATCATGTTGTACACATGCCTTTCCGGCTTGGACTAACGGATGATAACCGCAGGGAAAAGGAAAGATTAGGTTTCCTCGCCAACCATCACATGTGTGTCGCCGCAGCCAAGGCAATACAGAAATGTCATGAATTAGTACCGGACGGAAAGATCGGACCAGCCACATGTTTTGATATGATGTATCCGACAACGAATTCTCCTGCGGATGCGTTAGCCTGGCTGGATGCCATGGAGATCCGTAATTATTACCTCCTTGATCTGAACTGCAAAGGTGAATACAATGGAACATTCAAGAAGTATCTTGAAGACAGAGATATGTTTCCGGAGATTGAAGAGGGAGATATGGAATGCATGAAAGCGAACAAACCTGACTTTCTGGCGTTTAACTACTATGCGTCCAAGAGTATTTCTGCATTTCCTCTGGATAGTGAACATGAAATCGGTGATATTGAGTTCCAGCTTCTTCCCAGCCGTGAAGCAGGTATCTATCAGGTAGTAAAGAATCAGAACCTTAACGCTACACTGTGGGGATGGGAAATTGATGATATTGGGCTGCAGAGTGCTTCCAGACTATTGTGGGAGAGATATCGTCTGCCTCTTCTGATTACAGAGAATGGGTTCGGCAATAAAGAACATTGGCCGGAAGATGGAAGTATGCTGGAAGATGATGACAGAATTGCGTACTTATCTAAACATTTATATAATATTAGAGAAGCAATCAATCTCGGGGTACAGTTTATCGGGTATTGTAACTGGTCGTTTATGGATCTGATCTCCGGGCATTCCGGTTTTTCCAAACGATATGGACTGGTTTATGTCAATCGTACTGAACACGATCTTCTAGATCTTGAGAGAAGAAAGAAGAAGAGTTTTTACTGGTATAAGAATGTTATTGCGAATAACGGAAAGGACATTTGATTATGGGTTTATTCAGTAATTTATTTGGCAAGAAAGAGGAAGCGCCGAAGATCGAACCGATTCCCGGAGATTTTTCCGATGAAGCGATTATCGCTCCTGTAACAGGCACTTTCCTGCCGACAAAAGACATCAGTGATCCGGTGTTTGCGGATGAAACACTTGGTCAGACAGTTGCTATCGTTCCTTCTAAGGGAACCGTCTACGCTCCGGTCAACGGTACGATTGATATGCTGGCAGATACAGCACATGCTTTCAGTATAACTACAGCAGATGAGACCCAGGTACTTGTTCATATCGGTATCGATACCGTAGGATTAAACGGAAAAGGATTCAAGATTCTCGCCCAGAAAGGCAGTACCGTTAAAGCAGGAACACCAGTGATTTCCGCAGACCTGGATGTAATCAAGAAAGCAGGTCTGGATACGGCAGTCATGATGATCCTGGTAGATGTTCCGGAAGGAAAGACCATTACCTTCAAGGAATTCACGGATGTTGAAGCAGGTACGGTAATCAACCAGTAGATCTTCATAGAGAAGTTTACGGAAATAGTAAGCAGGTATCCCTTGAGATACCTGCTTTTCTCATCCCTCACATATGCAGGAAGAATAACATACTGAGCAGATATACAATCCCCGGGGCAAACAGATGCGGACCGGCAGATTCTTTCATCCGTGTATAAGGAAGCGCAAGGAAAGGATCCTGTGTTCCCTCGGGAACATAGAACCGGATATATTCATAATTTCTGGGCATAGGATTATCTCTTCTGTTTATTCATTTCGTAACGGAATAATGCACGAATGTCATCTTCATCCATAAAGGGATAGATCAGATCAAAGTCAGCGGTAATATTACCTGCCATGTAATCTTTCATCAGTTTATGCAGAGCATCTTTAGAGACAAACGGTAAATATTCCTGCCAGTTTTCATTGCGGATCAGTGCATAGCGGAAACAAATATCTATACTGTCTTCATCCATGAAAGGGAGTAGTTCCGTAAGATTTACAGATCTGCGGTTTCTGACAAGCTGCACAGCGATTTCACCGACGTCATCTTCATCGAGGAAGGGTGCGAGCTTTACCAGCAGGGAAGGATCTGCGGGTATGACCTTTTTCACGATCTCCGCCAGGTCATCCTCATCCATATTTCTGATCACATGATAGTCATTCAGAAGACCGCGGATATCCTCACCCATCTCTGCCGCGCATCGTATACATTCAGCAGTGCCATCCTCATCCAGGAACGGAATCAGGGCAGGAAGATCTACCGGTACGCCAAGCTTCATCAGTTCTACGGCTATTTCACGGAGATCATCTTCATCAAGATAGGGAGCCATCAGAGTCAGTAGATAAGGATGGGCAGGAGTGATCTTTCTGGCAAGATCTGCCAGGTCATCTTCATCCAGTTTGCGAATCAGCGGTTTAATGATTGATTCATCCGCAAATACTCTTTCAAGTTCTTCTTCACCCAGTGACTTGAGAGCTTCATTAAGGTCATCTTCATCAATATAGTGCAGAACTTCCTTAAGACTGATTCCCTGATAAACGAGATCCCGAGATTTCAGAACATTCCTGGCAAGGATCAGCAGTTCTTCACTTTCCAGATATGGAAGCATATTCTTAATATTCATCAGAGCTCTCCTTTCTGTCCGATATGTATATTCGTTCTTCTTTACTGAGGTAAGGCATCAGTTCATCCATATTGACCATGATCTGCCCGCAGGCTATCCGGCTCAGGATTTGTTCTCTCTGGTCCGGTGACATCTGCCACATATGTTCTGCCGGGATAAATACCGTTTTCCCTTCAAGAATCTCCTGATACAAGAGCGAAGAGTCACTTTTCTTTTTCAGACATAACAGATCATCCAGGTCGGTGTCATAAAGATCCAGCAGTAATATGCATGAACTGATTGAAGGAAGAGTCAGCCCCTTCTCCCAACCGGACACTGCCTGCCGGGAAACGTAAACCGCCTCAGCGACTTCATCCTGGGTTAGACCTTTATTTGTCCGGAGACAACGCAGACGTTCTCCAATTACTTTTGTATCAAGCATGACAGTTCATCCTTTCTGAAATTATGATAGAACACAGCCCGTATTTCGTCACGCAAGTAATACTTGCCCGGAATCTCTGCCAAAGACAGCGCAGGAAAAGCGGAAATAAACAAAAACTCTCAGAGATGATCCCTGAGAGTCATTGTCATGGTCGGGATGACAGGATTTGAACCTGCGACCCCTTCGTCCCGAACGAAGTGCGCTACCAAGCTGTGCTACATCCCGACGGCTTAACTATAATAACATAAACTTTTTATTTGTTCACTGAAAATATGAAGATATTCATAAAATTCCACGGTTTTACTGTAAATCTTTTCGGATTTCAGGAGAAAAGAGGAATTCCTGTAGATCGTTCAAATCTGTGATATGATTTTTCTATGCGTAAGAATACAGTGTACTTTACCGTGTTGGCGATTCTGATCAGCCTGCTGGGGATTGGTATTAGTTACCATGGTTACCGGAACAGGAAGCCTGTGGCTGTCACTACACCGGAACCGACAGCGGAAGCCACACCCGAACCAACACCGGAACCCACGCCGGAAGTCCATACCGCGAAACTATTTCTGACCGGGGATGGTCTGATTCATGGCGCAATATACAAGGATGCGTTCCGCAGAGGCAACGGTACCTATGATTTCCGGGAGATGGTTTCCGTACTGAAGCCAATCGTACAGAAGTATGATCTGAAGTATTACAACCAGGAGAGTCTTCTCGGAGGTGAGGAACTGGGGCTATATGCGTATCCGCTGTTCAACAGTCCGCAGGAGTTCGGGGATGCGATGGTTGACCTGGGCTTCAATATGGTCTCTACCGCAAACAATCATTCCCTGGATATGGGTGAAACCGGGATACAGAGATCTCTGGAATACTGGGGCAAACAGGATGGTGTAATCACTGCCGGTACATATTTATCCTTTGAGAATCAGGAAGCCATCCCTGTATATGAGGTTAACGGAATCACCTATACGTTTATGAGTTATACTTATGGGTGTAACGGGTTTCTTCCTCCGGCAGGCAAGGAATACCTGGTAAACATCTATCCCGGGCAGGAAGAAGAGATCTGCGAACGCGTACGTAAAGCCAAGGAAATCTCTGACGTAGTGATTCTGGCGATGCACTGGGGTATCGAGTATTCGCATCAGGTATCGCAGGAACAGCGGGAATTTGCGCGGCAGCTGGCAGAGGCAGGCGCGGATATCATCATCGGCAACCATCCCCATGTGATCCAGCCTGTGGAATGGATTGGAGATACGATTTGTTTCTATGCCATGGGGAATATGATCAGCGCGCAGGAGACAGTAACCAAGCAGACCGGAATGATTGCCGGATTGACCATTACCAAGACAGTAGATCACGGTGAAACAACCATAAAACTATCAGATCTTAAGACGGATCTGACGTATACTTATTTTGCGGATCATATTAACTTTAAGATCTATCTGTACAGTGAGTTAAATGATTCGATTCTTCCGGGATGGGAGAATTATTACGAAGAACATAAACAGATCATCCGGGCTCTGGATGATACGATAGAAGTAGGAGGTATGATGGAATGATCGGACGTGAAATAGAAATGGCAATCGATATGTGCAATGATATCCTGACACATCTGGAGAATGCGCATGGATATCTGGCCAGTGCGAGAAGATGGGGTATCTTTGATATTCTCGGCGGACAGTTACTCGCGACAGCAGGGAAACATGAACAGATGGCTAGAGCACAGAAGGAACTGAATCTGGCTACAGAAGGTTTCTATTCACTGCGCAGAAATATCAAGTATTATGAGAATCTGCAGGAATTCAACGTTGGCGCAAACGATATGAATATAGCGTTTGATTATCTTTTTGACAACCCGATCACAGACATCATGACCCAGAACCGGATCAAGAAAACAACCAAGTCCGTGGAAGATGCCATCGCCCAGATGCATGTGATCATCGAAGATCTGTATCTGCAGGAGAGTGAGATTGCGGAAGATATTGAAAAGAAAATTGAAGAGATGCGTCAGACAGGTCAGAGATGACCTGTTTTTCTTTCCGTGTATTTACAGATTTGGTAAAATGAAGGCAGAGAACAATCATATAAGATAATTCAGGAGGAACTATGGTACGTAATCTTACTTTGGGAACGACCGGCATTACGGTGCCTCAGAATGCCTTCGGCGCATTACCAATCCAGCGTACGGAGATGACGAAAGCAGTTCAGATTCTGCGTAAAGCCTATGACGGAGGAATGCGGTACTTTGATACAGCGCGCGCGTATAGTGACAGTGAAGAAAAACTGGGCAACGCATTCCATGATATCCGTGACAAGATCTATATTGCCACAAAGACACACGCAAAGACTCCGGAAGGATTCTGGAAGGATCTGGAAACCTCTCTGGAGAAGTTACAGACAGACTATATCGATGTCTATCAGTTGCATCAGGTAGAACAGTGTTACAGACCAGGAGACGGTACCGGAATGTATGAATGCCTGTTACAAGCCAAGGAACAGGGCAAGGTCCGTCATATCGGGGTTACCGCACACAAGATCGAAGTAGCGTATGAGTGTGTGGAATCCGGACTGTATGAGACCATGCAGTTCCCGTTCAGCTATCTTTCCGGAGAGAAAGAGTTGAAGCTCGTACAGATGTGTAAGGAACACAATATAGGCTTTATCGCCATGAAGAGTCTTGCGGGTGGTCTGATTACTCATGCGGCTGCAGCCATGGCCAACGTCAGTCAGTATGATGTACTGCCGATCTGGGGTATACAGAGAGAATCTGAACTGGATGAGTGGCTGGCATTCATGGATCAGGATGTGACCATGACCGAAGAAATCCGGACGTTCATTGAGAAGGAAAGAGAAGAACTTGCGGGTGATTTCTGCCGTGGGTGTGGATACTGTATGCCTTGCCCGATGGATATCAAGATCAATAACTGCGCAAGAATGAGTCTCTTGTTAAGAAGAGCTCCATCTGCCGCATGGCTGAGTGAAGCTAATCAGGCAGAAATGATGAAGATCGAGAACTGTATACATTGTTACCAGTGCGCATCACGCTGCCCGTATGAACTGGATACACCGAAACTGCTTGAAAAAAACCTCGCCGATTACAAGCGTGTACTTGCCGGAGAGGTTCAGGTTTAGTTTACTTTTCCCTGCGGAAGGTTTTCCGTATGGAGCGAAGCAGTTCCTTGGCGGTATTTCCCTGTTCGTCGGAAGCGTCATTGGAGAACCGTACAGGCAGCCAAAGTTCTCTCAGTTTCCGGGCATCCCCGGTCTGGAGAATATGTTCTGATTGTTCGCAAATTACATCGGAAGCGATACTGCCGTCGACAGCAATTCCTTCCTTTGCGCAAAGACCAAGATAACTGCGGTAGGCTTCACGGATCACATCATCAGGATCATTAAGACGGAAGATCGATCTCCGTCTTTTCTTTCCGCTTTCCGGCTTCAGAGATTCACGCCGGTAGGTGACGGTACCATCACTGCGGTGCTGGGCACGGTCAGTCATCCTGCGGATCACAAAGTACATGATGATCAGGAAGGCTATGATCAGCAGTCCTCTGCCTACGGTATCAAACCAGGGATTACTGACATAGGTATCTTCCATCTCCGGAAACATTTCCTTGATGACGGAAGTAATTTGCGGTATCTCCATGTTGTGCAGTCCGCCCGGCTTGATCCACATCACAAGATAGTAGATCGCGTAGGGAATCACCATCAGGACAAACATGAACGCGAAGATGACCGGAGAGACAATATAGGTATAGAATGTCTTCAGCAGGAAGAGAAGTCCATGTAATACGGATTGTGATCCCAGAAGAAGCACGATCACTAAGATCCCGGCAAGTAATCCAAAGTTCAGCAGTACATATTTCTGTCCGAAGGTCTGTACCGCGTCATTCCGCAGCATTCTCAGTTCAAAGATCGTAAACATCAGGAAGACGAAGAAGATTGGAAGTGCCTGATGCGTGAGAGCTTGTCCCTGTCCCAGATACACCAGGGCAACCAGTGACGCAAACCCGAAGCCTGCAAGACCTCCGCTCATGAAACGGCGTACATTGTCGTAGTCTGCCTGCCATCCGTCTCTCTGTGTCTTCAGTACGTATAACAGGACCACCGGCAAAGCGGACACCAGCTTGATCAGGGTAAATCCGGGGAAGACAAGTCCGGCAAGCAATACCAGAGGCAGATAACCAAGTGTACGCTGATTCTTCAGCAACAGGCAGAGAATGCCGGATACTGCGCAGATGCCGATAGAAGGCAACAGGGGAAGCGCATTCTCACTCAGACTGAACAGGAAACCAAGCGTGGAATAGTACATGCATAATTCACGCAGCACATCGATAATACTCAGAAATAAAGACATTATGCTTCACCTCCGATATCATTCACATTGATGATAAAGATTCTCTGACCTAACTGACGTTCATACTTACGAATCACTTCCTGCCTGGTTTCCGGATGAGCGGTAATCAGAATATACGATCTTCCGTCATCTTTTCCCATGGTGGCATTACGGAGTAACCGGTTAGTTGAACAATAGGAGTCATGTTCAGCACGTCCCAGTCCCTCCAGAATCGTATTCAGGTGCATACTCCCCAGACCATCCGGGACATAACTCCAGATACCGTTGACTGCGGTCATTCTGGCATTGGTATAGAAGCTGAAACGAATCCTGTGATTCTCCAGATACTCACAGATACTCCGGGTGACTTCGTAACTTCGTTCTACTTCATCTTCACTGCTGTTGGCAATATCCAGAATCAGGGCAGCTCTCTGCTCGGCAGTAAAGTCATAGAGTTTTACCATTAACTGGTTCTTACGTAAGGTCTGTGTCCAGGAGATGTCTCTCTGGGGTTCACGGCCGGTATACTCACGGAAACCTACGGTCTCGATCGGATCCGGCATGATAAACCTGCGGACAGAGACTTCTCCGAGATATCCTCCGAAGGCGTGTTCAACTTTGTGTATATCTGCGCGTCTGGGATAGACAATGATTTCTCTGGCCATATCCTTACGCATTGTGGAGTCTTTAATGCCAAGCAGATCACCGGCAGTAATCACGACACCACGTAACAGATATCTACCCCGCGCAGGCAGGGATACATTCAGTGCCCGGGATACTTTCTGATAAGGCATGACATACAGTACCTGTTCAATTGCGGAGGTATTACTGTTGACAGAACTGCCGACTTCCCGGTGTACAATTCCCTTTTCGCTGGTATCCACGATCAACTGTCTTGGCACAAGCTCAGAAAGGCGCAGGAAAAACACCGGCAGACGCTTGTTGTTGGCGACAGAGGTGATCAGCTGAAATGTCTCATCGCATTCTACGCAGTGATGGTCACTTTGGATGTCATAAGTGATCTCATCCAGTCCATGACGGAGAGTATACTGCTGCAGCAGAACACCGACGACAATCAGTAACAGGAAAGCGAAAAGACTCATAGATTCTCCAGGGGCACTTTGATATTTTTCAATAATTCACTGATATAAGCTTCACTGTCTTTGCGTGAAGTCGTAGAAGAACCGATACGGTGCGCAAGAACACACGGCGCAAGATCACGTACATCCTCAGGAATGACATAGTCACGTCCCTTCAGGGCAGCGTGTGCCTGGGAAGCACGGTACAAAGCGATACCGCCGCGGGTGGACACACCGTTACTGATGCGTTCATCATTTCTTGTGGCAACGATGATATCCATGATGTATTCGGCGACTTCATCCGCGACATGGACCTGGGAGATCTGTTCTTTCAGTTCCTGGGTTTCTTCATCGGTGACGACACAGTCCAGTTCCTGCACGATAGCGGCCGCAGGTTTACGGGAGATAACTGCCAGTTCATCTTCACGGGACATATAGCCAAGACTGAGACGCATGAAGAAACGGTCTACCTGTGCTTCCGGCAGAGGGAAGGTACCGTAGTTTTCCAGAGGGTTTTCCGTAGCCATAACCATGAAAGGCTCCTGCATGGGGTAGGTAACACCATCAATGGATACCTGACGTTCTTCCATGGCTTCCAGAAGACTTGCCTGGGTTCTCGGGGTAGCACGGTTAATTTCATCCGCAAGGACGATCTGGGCAAACAGAGGTCCCGGACGGAATTCAAATTCCTGGGTCTTCATGTTATAGAAGTTGATACCGGTGAGGTCGCTGGGCAGAAGGTCCGGAGTGAACTGTACACGGCGGAAATCTCCTCCGACAGATTTAGCGAAGGAACGCAGCAGCATGGTCTTTCCGGTACCCGGGACATCTTCCAGAAGAATGTGTCCGGAACACAGGAAACAGATCAGTACTCGTTCAATCATCTCTTCCTTGCCTAAGATTACTTTTTCACAGTTGGTGATTACACGGTCACGATATGACTTAAATAAACTTACATCCATATAAATACTCTCCACAATAATAAAATAATGATAAACTAATATCATAAAATAACAAAACAAATCATTGCAGAGGTGCAAAATTATGACACGTAAAGCAGGAATTTTAATGCCGGTTTCTTCCTTACCCTCCAGATATGGTATCGGCACATTGGGTAAAGAAGCATACAGATTTGTGGATTTTCTGAAGAAAGCAGGACAGTCATACTGGCAGGTACTTCCTTCCGGACCGACAAGTTACGGGGATTCTCCGTATCAGTCTTTTTCTTCCTTCGCGGGGAATCCGTATTTTATTGACCTGGATTTGCTTGCGAAAGACAAGCTGCTGAAACCTGAAGAATATCAGAATCTGTACTGGGGCAGTAATCCGGAGAGAGTAGATTACGGGGCTCTGTATCAGAATCGTTTTAAGGTGCTGAGAATTGCGTCAGAACGTCTGCTGAAGAAGAAACCTGCGGATTATCAGGAATTTCTTGATAAAGAGAAGTTCTGGCTGGATGACTATGCGTTGTTTATGACGATCAAGAATTCCCTGGGAGGTAAGCCTGTCAGTGAATGGCCGGAAGATCTTCGTACAAGAGATAAGAATACCCTGATGCGTACAGAGTTCATGAAACGTGATGATGTACGGTTCTGGAAGAGTGTACAGTATATGTTCTTCAAGCAGTGGAAAGCGCTGAGGGCATACGCGAATAGTAAAGGTGTCGGGATGATCGGAGATCTGCCGATCTATGTGGCACAGGATAGTGTGGAAGTCTGGACAAATGCGGAAGTATTCCAGCTGGATGCGCACGGCAGAGCAAAAGACGTTGCCGGATGTCCGCCGGATGGGTTTACCGCAGATGGCCAGCTTTGGGGTAATCCGCTGTATAACTGGGATTATCTGGCCAGTCATGAGCATACATGGTGGATCCGCAGGATCGAACAGCAGTTAAAGTTCTACGATGTCCTGAGAATTGACCATTTCCGTGGCTTTGCGGGCTATTACGCAATCCCTGCGGCAGATAAGAATGCCAAGAACGGTGTCTGGAAGAAAGGCCCGGGAATTGCGCTATTCAGGGCTGTAGAGAAGAAACTGGGGAAATTGAATATCATTGCGGAAGATCTTGGCTATCTGACGGATGATGTGTTTGAACTACTCGAACAGTGCGGTTATCCGGGAATGAAAGTCCTGGAATTTGCGTTTGATGATCCGAAGACAGCTTCGGTATATCTGCCGCATCTCTATACAACGAACTGTGTTGTCTACCCGGGGACACACGATAACGATACAATTGTCGGATGGTGGGAAAAAGCCAAACCGAAGACAAAAGCATACGTGAAAGAGTACTTCCAGTTTGCGGATGACAAGGATATCGCCTGGAAGATGATCCGGGAAGCGTATGCCAGCACGGCATCTCTGGCAATCGTCCAGTATCAGGATATTCTTGGACTGGGCAGTGAGGCTCGGATGAATGAACCATCCACCACCGGCAAGAACTGGACATGGCGTTTAACTACTACCGAGTATCCGAAAGAAGTCATAACTAAACTCAAGGAACTCGCAAGAATGTATACAAGATAATAAAGGACTGTTATGGGGACACTTAGAGAATTATTCAAACCGATCGACATGACAAAGGGTGATCCGGCAAAGAATATTGTCATGTTCGCATTTCCGATGCTGCTGGGAAACATTGCCCAGCAGTTGTACAACACTGTAGACAGTATCATTGTCGGCCGCTTTGTCGGAGATAACGCGTTAGCTGCGGTAGGCAGTGCCGGCCCGATTCTGAATCTCATGCTGGTATTGTTTATGGGAATATCCACCGGTGCCAGTATCATGGTTTCTCAGTATTACGGAGCCAGACAGCGTAAAGATTTGTCTAAGACGATCTGTACATGTATTGTACTGACAGGTGTAGCATCACTGTTTATCATGGCCGTAGGTTCACTTCTGGCAAGACCGATGCTGGAACTGTTGAATACACCGGCTGCCATCATTGACTGGTGTCACGGATATCTTCTGATCATCTTCCTGGGCATATCCGGAGGCGGTTACTACAACATCATGGGCGGTGTACTGCGTGGATTGGGTGATTCCTTCTCCGCACTGATCTATCTGTTGATTGCGACCGTGACAAATATTATCCTGGACTATACGTTTGTGGCGTATCTCAATATGGGTGTGTATGGTGTAGCTCTGGCAATCGTGATCGCCCAGTTCCTTTCCGGTGTGCTTACCATGCGCAAATTATCGAAGATGACAGATATCTTTGACTTGAAGAAGGAATATCTGAAACCGGAGAAGAAGTATACATCACGCTTGATCAAGCTTGGTCTTCCTTCGGGACTTACTCAGGCAATCTTCTCCATGTCCATGATCGTTGTACAGTCTCTGACGAATTCCTTCGGTGAGATGTATATCGCATCAAATGTCATCGTCATGCGTGTAGATGGATTCGTGATGCTTCCGGCATTCTCGTTTGGTACGGCAATGACCACATTTGCGGGGCAGAATATCGGTGCGCAGCGTATGGACCGTGTGGATGAAGGAACGAAGAGAGGCACGCTGATTGCCTTGTGTACTTCCGCGGTACTGACATTGCTGATTCTGGTCTTCGGACATCAGATCATGTCGATCTTTACGGAGACAGAGGAACTGATCTATACGGCTAACCGCTGTATGAGGATCCTTGCGGTAGGTTACATCGTGATGGAACTGACTCAATGCCTGTCCGGAGTCATGCGCGGCGCGGGAGATACGGTTACACCGATGTGGATCTCCTTGTTGTCTTCTGTACTTGTGCGTGTTCCTCTGGCTTATATTATGGTCGGGATGACACGTACACCTGAGCTGCCTCAGGGTGACTTCTTCATGATGTCCAGGTCGATGCTGATCAGCTGGATCCTTGGTGCCTTGATGACGATCTTCATGTACAGAAGAGGGAAGTGGAGAACCAAATTTGATAAAGCGTAGTATGGTCTTTATCTGACATATGTAAGAATACCTGTCGGAATGGATATTCTGGTTCTGTCCGGCAGGTTTTAGTTATACGGAGGGTGGTCTATGAGTATACAAGGATCGGATGTGAGAGAGAAGAATCTGCGCTTTTACAATGAGCGTGTAGCACCGATGATCCGTGAACAATTCCCTGAATATGAGGACAGAATTGCTGTAGGAATTGCCGGTGAGGGCTCGGACTGCTTTGGCTATGATGACGAAATATCCCGGGATCATGACTTTGGTACAGGGGTTTGTCTGTGGCTTACGGAGGAGGATATGGCGGAATTCAGCAGAGAACTATCCGCTGCCTATCAATCCCTGGTAGAAGAAAAAGAACGGTCTTACTATACACAAAGACTCAGTGAGCGCCGCGGGGTGATGACCATCCATGATTTCTACTCCGATATCCTGCAGATTGACTGCGATGTTGAACGTGGTACGCTAAGTGATGCGCAGTGGCTGGCACTGGATCACACATGTCTGGCAACAGCAGTAAACGGAGAAGTCTTCCGGGATGATCTTGGTGAGTTTACCAGGTTCCGTAATTATCTTCTCAGTTATTATCCGGATCGTGTATGGAGAATACGGATTGCGGAACAGATGCATATCTATTCTTCATCTCTGCAGGTGAATTATGCCAGATGTATGGCGAGGGGCGACAGCGTAGCTGCCGAATTATGCAGAGCTAAAGGATTGGAAGCTGCCATGGAACTGTTTTTTCTCTTAAAGAGAGTATATCCTCCTTACTACAAGTGGACATTCCGGGCACTAAGTGAACTGGATCAGTCAAAAGAGTTTTCTTCCCGGATTCAGGAACTTGCGGAACTGCTTTGCAGTAAAGAAGCGTGGAAGAGTACAAAGTATCATCCCAACCGGCAGAATTACAAAGACAGGATCGTATCCCTGGCAGAGGATATCGGACATCTTCTGTCACAATATCTGAAAGATACAGGCTTTGTACGGTATATCAATTCCTATCTGGAAGCAGACGTGAACAAAGTATTATCCGTGGATACAGTACAGAAAAACCAGTGATCATCTTTGAATCACTGGTTGTTTTTTGTGTTGATGATATTCCTGGTGATATTGATCAGGTCTTTGGCGTACTGCGGCAGGAAGGCATCGGTACGGTAACAGGCATAGAAGTGTCTCCGGTTGTCATACTCCGGCAGGGGGTAGAAGATTCCGTTTTCACTTGCGTAGCCATCTACGAGGATATCGGAACAGAACATGCATGCGTCTGAAGCGAGAGTGACACGGCGGGCTACCTCGAAGGAATCCGTCTCAAGGATGATTCTGGGAGATAATCCGTAGTCATGAAACATCTGGTCTTGTATTACTCTTACACTATGACCGCTGCGCAGACTGACAAAGGATTCATCCATCAGATCTTTCATGGTTAACGGATGGTTCTCCTTTTTCTTCCGGGGAAGTGAACTGTTCTTGCCGGCCAGGATACCGATGGTTTCTTTCTCAATCAGTTCATAAGTGAGTAACGGGCTTTTGGCTTCAATCGCGGCCAGGGCAAGATCCAGCTCGTCAGAGATGATCAGTTCTTCCAGTGCGGCACTGCCTACTTCTGTCAGTTCTATGGTCACATCCGGATATCTCTGGATGAAGATCGGGAAGATCTGGGGGATGATCTGCATACTTCTCTGTACACTGATACCCAGACGCAGATGTCCCTGTTTCTGTCCCTTGATCTGATTCAGTTCATAATTCAGATGGTCATGGACACGGAGGATAGAGCGGGCAGCCTCAAGACACTGTTCGCCGGCATAGGTGACCTTATAGGGTATGGTATCTCTTTGGAAGATCGTTACACCTAGATCATCTTCGATCTGTTTCAGGGTCTGGCTCAAAGAAGGCTGAGAGATATACAGTTTCTTTGCGGCTACGGTGATGGATCCTTCTCTGGCTATCGCCAGTAGGTATTCTGCCTGTTTTGTGTTCATAGATGCATTCTAACATAAGTTGTGAATTAATGGTCAGGCATCGAATATAAATAAATATCAATGTTTACATAACGAATATCTTTGTGTGTTTCTCAAGTTTGTTTTATAATCACTTTATAGAGAGGAGAATATGAGAATAATTAATTGTTATTAAATATTTTCGTTATTCGAAAAAGGGGCTTTTATGAATGGAGTTGTAGTTGGTTTACTAGGTTTCTTGTGTATTATCGCAATTGTGATTACCTTGTTCAAGAGTATCACATTGCCGAGTATTGCGTTTATTCTGTTCCCGTCGATTCTGGGACTGATTCTGGTGCTGGGAGGTTATTATACATTTGATAATCTCGCGGCACTGATCAAAGCCGGTTTCTCATCGACAGGACCGACAGCCGCATTATTCGTATTCTCTGTATTATACTTCGGTATCATGACCGATGCCGGAATGTTCGATGTCATTATCGGTAAGCTGATGACGCTGGTCGGTGACAATGTTATCGGTGTTGCGCTGATGACAGCGGTAATCGCGCTGATCGGACATCTGGACGGCGGCGGAGCTTCCACATTCTGTATTGTTATCCCGGCGATGTTACCGGTATACAAGAAGATGCATATGCGTCCGACAACATTGCTGCGTATTGCGGTTCTTTCCATGGGTGTATTAAACCTGATGCCTTGGGCTGGCCCGACAATGCGTGCTGCGTCTGTACTCGGTATGGAAGCAGGCAAACTGTGGAATACATTACTTCCGATTCAGATCTTCGGTATCTTCCTGGCTCTTGCGCATGCGGTTCTTGCCGGCTGGCAGGAAAAACAGCGTGGTGCCGGTCTTGACGGTAAACTCGCTCATGAAGAGGGTGAAGTGGAAGAAGAAGCTGCACAGGCAGCACAGGATGCCGGTGAACTGGCTCGTCCTAAACTGTTTGTATTCAACCTGGCTCTGACCATTGCGGTTATCGCTATGCTGATCTGGGATGTCTTCCCGAGTTATGTACCGTTCATGGTTGGTGTTGTTGCGGCACTGTTAGTTAACTATCCTGGCGCAAAGATGCAGAAGAAGATCATCAACCTGCATGCCGGTCCTGCTCTGACCATGTGTTCCACACTGATGGCTGCGGCAGTTCTGATGGGTATCCTGGTTAAGACAGTTACTGTCGGTGATACAACGATTCCTTCGGTTGTTACCTGCATGTCTGATATCATCAAGATGATTCTCCCGTCTGCCCTTGGCAAACATCTGCCTCTGGTTATCGGTATTCTGTCTGTACCTCTGGCACTTGCGTTTGATACAGACTCTTACTTCTACGGAATGCTGCCGGTTATGATCGGTATCGGCGAAGGCTTCGGTGTTGGTGCTCTGCCGATTGCTGTGGCGATGGTCGTCTGCCGTAACTGTGCTACATTTATCAGCCCGATGGTTCCTGCCACACTGCTTGGTGTTGGTCTTGCGGATGTGGATATCAAGGATCATATCAAAGCGAGCTTCATGTACGTATGGGTATTCTCTATCCTGTGTATGTTGTTTGCCATCGTATTAGGCATTATGCCTCTCTAAACTACTCAGATTCACAGAAAAAAACAGGTCCATATCTTTGATATGTACCCCCAAAACTGGACAAACCAGTAAAGGGGGTATTTTTGTATGAAGTATGACTGGGAATTCAAATTGAAATGTGTTGAGAAGTATATGGAAGGAAGATGGATAGAAAAGCCCGATTATGTCAGCTGCA
>JAFWFE010000010.1 GCA_017512555.1 Solobacterium sp.
AGTCAAAGCGTGTTCAGGAGAAGTGCGGTTTTCATTATCATCATACGGCCTATAATGTGCCCTGTGCCATAGAGGGCGTTCTCCGAACGGAACACCTAACATGCCTTTCCAAAGAGGAATGGCAGTCTGTCAGATAACTTCAAGTTTGTCGATTTGTTCCTTCTTGAACATTCTGTTGAGACGGTATGCTGCTTGTACCACCAAAAGAAGGACTTCATTTCGGTTCCTTATGAACCCAAAGACACGGGTATCTTAAAAAGGATTGAATAGCTCAGCAAATTTTTATTTATAATGGGGGAAGTAATGGATATCTGGGAAAGAATGTATGAAAAAGCGAAGGAGCAGTATCACCCGGAAGAGGTATCGCCTTTTATATATGCTCATAATGTTGTGTGTGCGATTGAAGCAGACAATGGCGAGATTTATACAGGTTTCTGTATTGAGAGCTGCAGCGGAGTAATGAATCTATGTGCTGATAGAGTGGCTGCTCTTAACATGTATGTAAACAGTGGGCAGACAAAGGTGAAAAGGTTTATTGCATTTCGAGATAGTGCTCCAAATGGAGGCGGTAGCGGGATGCCTTGTGGAGCGTGTAGAGAATTCTATTATCAGTTGGATGAGGCAAATGAAAACATGGAAATCATGGTTGACTACGAAAAAAGAGAAACTATCACTCTTAAAGAACTTATGCCAAATTGGTGGGGGAAAGAACGCTACGCTGAAGCAAAGAAAACTTTATAACTTCAAGTATTTGGAGGTGTTATGAGCAATATCATAAGGCTGAACGAAACAGCACCAAACAGTGAATGGATCGTCATGTCCAATCAGGGGACGGATTGTTTTCTTGATCTTTTGATCATTGCGGCAGAGTCTTTTGAAAAGACTGGGACACAGGAGGAACTGATATCATTTTTGAAGGATCAGAAAGATGTCAACGAAATCGCCCCGGGATCAGCCGGTTTTGATCTTGATGAAATGCCATGGCAGGTTGAGACATTAAAAGATGACACCGAGTTTCTGTGCTGTGTGATTACAGCGGCACAAAACGAAAGGACTTTCAGGCAGTTGCCTTATGAGGTAAACACTGACATTGTACTCCCCTTGCTGAGGCAGTTCTTTGTGTTGGCGGAACAAATGAAAAGCGAAACTGTCGTGAATGAAGATTTAGGATCTTTGGATTTAAGTTCAGATGAAGTGACCTATAGGTATAAGGGTGAAACATATTGGTTGTCATCTCATCCGTATGAACCGTGCCTGTATTTACAGAGAGGTGATGAGCTGGTCTGCACTCTGCATAACGCATATAACACAGAAGATCTTGTGAAAGCATTTACTGCGGGAAAAACAGTAAAAACGAATTATGGAAAAGATTACGACAAGGAATTCGATGAAGCAGGCTTTTGCAGGATTTTGGCGGCAGCGCTTAACAGCGGGTGTGACGATATGGATCTCTTTTATGCAGCAAAACTTGCAAAGGAAGGAGTTCGCTAAATTCCGGTTTCCAGAGTTGAAGATAGGAGTGAAGAGATATGAAGAAATTGTTTACGGCGATAAGAGCATCTGAGCTTGAAATGGTAAGGCAGATCATTGAGAAGAAACCGGAGTTGGTGAATTGTGTGGCAAAACAACCTCCGAAGAAGGATGACGGACAGTCACCTTTGCAGGTCGCTCTCAAAACGGGCAATACCGCCATTGCCGGCTATTTGCTGGATATGGGTGCGGATGTGAACTTTATCGAGGATGTGTCCTGCTGCAACGCATGGAGAACACCGGTGCTTCATGATGCAATCAACTGTGCCGTGATGTTCTGCAGGTGGAACACAAATGATAAATATATGGGTTTCAGGGTTTTCTCAACAGAAGACAGAGCAGCTGAAGCTCTTGGTATCCTGAAAAGGATGCTTGATAAGGGAGCAGATGTGAATGCACTTGATTCATATGGCAACTCAGGGTTAAACCGGTTTGCACTGCAGGCAAAGCAGATACTGCCGTCATACAATTATGCGGAACACAGAGAAGGAACAGACCGGATCTTTACTGAGGAGTTGCATGAAGATCTAAGAGGTGTATTGCAGGTGTTAAAAGACGCCGGAGCAGACATTTCTTATAAAGCTCCGAATCTTGGCTATTCCGTCAGAGAGTTCTGCAGCGAAGGATCCATCTCGATTCTGTTTGATGTAGTGTTTGGGGCAGGTAAGGAAACAGAGACGAGATAAACAGAGTCCACAACTTCCGGCTTACGGAGTAAAGAGAAGGTATCATGAACATAAATACACTTAACATACTGGCAGATGCTATATCGGACGTCGGATCATGGCAGTGGTGGTATACAACAGGTGACATGTTCCAGGTAGAGTTTTGTGATGTCCAGCTTTATGATGAAACAAAAACAGAGAAAGAACCACATACGACAGATGTTTTGGCTGTCCGTTTCTACGGTCATGCCTTTGCGGTGTTTCTGGATAATCTGGATGAAGATGACTGGTATGTCCGTCTCTATGATGATGATTCTGTGATTTACACTATTGATACGTACGATCTGGTGTTTGACAACAGACAAGACGCTGAACGATTGATGAATAACTATAAGCATATATTATCCATCAAGGACTTTGATGGTTTGGATACACTTTCTTCCGCAAAACATCTTCTCTGTGCCCGGTGCGGTGAAGTTGGATTTGTTGTTGGCGGAGATGAGATCGTAGTTGCAGGAAAAAAGGGAATATATACAGAGGAAGAAATAGAAACAGCTGCCGGGAAGTGGGGAGAGTATTGGCGGACGTACTGGAAATTGCGCGGCACAAAGGACGCATATCCAAAAGATTATGCGTGTGAAATAACGATTCCTGTCAGTAAGTACTGACAGAGGAAGTTTGATTGAAAACCCGGATGACAATTTCCGGAGATGTGAATGAGGATGTTATGAGTGATTTTATCTGGTTCGTTATAACGAGTGTACTGTTTGTGCTGCTTGGATTCGTTTTTGTTATGCTTGGCCGGCAGATCTGGAAGAAACAGAGAATCGATCTGATCATCAGTTATCATAGTCAGAAAGTCAGGGAAGAGAATAAACGTGCATATTGTACGCTTGCGGGAATCGGAGTACTGATTATGGGGATTGGTTTTCTCCTGTCCGGGATATGTATTATCTTTACTCAATCATTCCTGGCATTTATTCCCATGACATCCGGAGTAATCCTGGGAATAACGTTGCTGATTTGTGCAGTCATGAAGTACAATCGTTAACAGAACAGCAGATTCCGGCTGGATAATTCACCGTGAATTCAAATCTCTGTTTCCGGCCGAATTACTTTATATAGCATAGATTAAATTTTTGTTCATAAATTCAACTGTTTTTGGTATAATGTTACTCTGCTAGAAAGTAATAGATATGGGGAACAGATTTTTTACTATTGACGATACGGAAATCCAGATGACGATGGTCGTGAAACTGCATCAGCTGCAGAGAGACAGCCTGCCATCACTGACGTATCAGAATCTGGAAGACTATCTGCATATGTCCAAGTGGAGGTCCAGAAATCCCCGTTCACTGCATACGGCAGTAGATGATATTATGCATATTACAGCCAGCGAAATTGTAAAGTTTCTAAGCCGTCAGGCGATTGTCGACGGTGCCCAGATGAATCTGGATGATTTCGCCGATCTGATTGGAGGGAATTGATATCAATGAAGAAGAACAAGAGTAAACTGTATTGGCTGGGCGGGATCATTGCGGTGATCTTCGCGCTTGTCTGCCTGACATTTTCATCCATTAAGGGCGGACTGAACCTCGGCCTTGATCTCCGTGGCGGTTTTGAGATCCTCTACGAAGTAACACCACTGAATGAGGGCGGTTCTGTAGATATGACAGCAGTAACCAACAGTATTCAGAAACGTGTAAACGTACTGGGTGTAAATGAACCGCAGATCACGGTTGAAGGGGAAAACCGTGTCAGAGTTCAGCTGGCAGGAATCAGTGATCAGGAATCCGCAAGACAGATGCTGGGAACAACAGCGATTCTTACATTCCGTGATATCAATGACAATGAACTGGCAGATTCTTCCATCGTACAGGAAGGCGGAGCCTCTCTGGCATACCAGGACGGACGTCCGATCGTTTCCCTGAAAATCAAGGATGCGAACAAGTTTGGTGAAATCACCAAGGCTGTCGCTGCCAAGGGAAGCGGACAGAACCTGATGGTAATCTGGCTGGACTGGGAAGAGGGAGATTCCTATGCGGAAGAATCCCACAAGGCAGCTGCCGGTGAAGAAACCAAATATATTTCCGCGGCATCCGTTAATTATGAAATCAATGGTGACTGTATCATCCAGGGCAGTTTTACCGAAGCAGAAGCCAGAACCCTGGCGAATCTGATCAACTCCGGTTCTCTGCCGGTCAAGATGACAGAAATCAGTTCGAATGTTGTTTCGGCACAGTACGGTGCAGATGCCCTGCAGAAGACAGCGCTTGCCGGCGCAATCGGTATTCTTGCCGTATTACTGTTCATGATCTATCTGTTCCGGGTTCCCGGGATTATTTCCGGTGTCATGCTGGTAGCGTATCTTTGGGCGATCTTTGCGTTGTATTCCGCTATGGGCGCGGTATTCACACTGCCTGGTATCGGTGCTCTGGTACTTGGTGTCGGTATGACTGTTGATGCCAATATCATCACGTATGAACGTATTAAACAGGAATTATACAAAGGTCATCCGATCCGCAATGCGGCTGCGGAAGGCCAGAAATTATCGTTCTCTTCCATCTTTGACGCACAGTTTACAACATTGCTTGCCGGTCTGATCATGTATATCTGGGGTAACGGTGCTGTTAAGGGATTTGCGACAATGTTGATCATCACGGTAGCGATGACCATGATTCTGAACGTAGGTCTGTCCAGACTGATGCTGAATCTGCTGGTGGACTCCGGTGCCTGTGACGGTAAACCGGAATGGTTCGGTGTAAAGAAGGATCAGATTCCGGATCTGAAGAAGGGTCAGGAACAGTTCTACTTCGGTCATAAGAAGTATGACTATATGCATCTGGCAAAGTATCCGATGTGTGCTTCTCTGATCGTGATTGGTCTTGCCTTGATCCTCTCTGTATTTAATGGTGCGCGCGGTAACGGATTCATGAACCTGGGTATTGACTTCGCAAGTGGTACAAAACTCACGGTTTCTTCGGAAGGTATGCCGGTATTTGTGGAGGATGTGTCCAAGGAACTGGAAGCTCTGGGATACAGTAATTTCCATTACCAGATGTCCGGTGACAATGCTGTATATGCCACAACCAAAGAGTCTATTGATACAGAAAGCTTAAGTAAGATCAAGGAAGTCTTCACGGAGAAATATGGTGTAGAACCTGGCGATAACGTAGTTACACCTGTTGTCGGTAAGGAATTGATCCGTAACGCGGTTATTCTCACGCTTGTGGCGTGGATCGCCATGTTGGCATACATTGCCTTCCGCTTTGAGTGGGATTACTCGGTAAGCTGTCTCGTAGCGCTGATACATGACGTGCTGATCACATTGTCCGCGTTTGCGATCCTCCGTCTGGAAGTGAATATCGAACTGATTTCCGTCTTACTGACAATTATCGGTTATTCCATCAATAACTCCATCGTCGTCTTCGACCGTGTACGTGAAACCGTAAGAAATACACCTGGCAAGATCTCTGCGAACCAGTATCTGGGAATTGTCAACGATTCCCTGAACAAGACATTCCTGATGTCTCTGTATAGTTCTGTATCCACGATTCTTCCGGTTATCTGCCTGCTGGCGATGGGATCCAATTCCATCTTCACGTTCACCTTTGCGATGTTTATTGGCATGATCGCCGGTACACTGTCTTCCATGTTCCTGGCACCTTCGGTCTGGTACTATATCCGTACACATTACACACCTAAGGCTAAGAAAGAGAAGAAACAGAATAAAGAAGCTCTGGATGAGTATACATTCAAGGGTATCAATGCTTAATCTTGATGAAGTGACTAAGTCACTTCATTTTCTTTTACCGGGATTATTTAGTATAATCATGAATCATAGAGGTAGATATGGAATATAACGAACTAAGAAAAAAATACCCGGTGTTTTACTACCACGATTATGAAATCACCGAGAGTAATGAAGAAATACAGATCGTATTTGATTTTGAAATTAAGGGTTTATCCCACTTTAATCCGCAGCTGATCCTGCCAAAACCCAAGGATCAGGAATCCTGCCTGAATCTTGAAGTATTCCGCAGGACTGCGTTCAGTCTGGGCATGGTGGAACTGGTTTCTTACTGGAAGATTGCCTGTCCGCCTCATGTGGAGGTACGCTGCGCTTCTCTGGACGAGGAACAGATCCGGTGGTGGAAGAAACTGTACTTCCACGGTCTGGGAGAATTCTTCTATATCAACAAGATCACACCGGATCCGGATACATTCATGGATCTGTTCTCTTCGGGATCACCAATCACCGGTAAAAAAGATACCCGGAAGTATCAGGGAAATCTGATCCCGGTAGGGGGAGGAAAGGATTCCCTGGTCAGTCTGGATCTTCTCAGTCCTTACAGGAAAGACAATCATGCGTTTATCATCAACTGCATACGCAGCGCATTGAACAGTTCTGAGGCTGCCGGATATACCGGAGACCGCAGGATCATCGTCCAACGCACGCTGGATCCGCGCATGCTGGAATTCAACCGTCAGGGGTATCTCAACGGGCATACACCGTTTTCCGCGCTGGCTGCGTTTGTGTCTTTACTGACTGCCATTGTCTGGCGCAAAGAGTATATCTGTCTCTCCAATGAGGCAAGCGCCAACGAATCCACGGTAAAAGACAGTACCGTGAATCACCAGTACTCCAAGACATTTGAGTTTGAACAGGATTTCATCAAATATGTCCATGCGTATCTGACGGATCAGATTCATTATTTCTCCCTGTTAAGACCGTTATCAGAGCTGCAGATCATGGCTATCTTCTCCAGGCTTCCGCAGTATCACAAGGTCTTCCGCAGTTGTAATGTCGGACAGAAGGAAGGTGTGTGGTGCGGACATTGCGCGAAGTGCCTGTTTGTGGCGGTCATGCTTGGGGCGTTCATGGATAATGCGCAGATTACGGAGATCTTCGGCCGGGATATCCTCAATGATGAGGAGATGATGCCGTTGTTTGAACAGCTAACGGGTATCCGTGATGACAAGCCTTTTGAGTGTGTTGGAACCCGGGAAGAAGTCAATTATGCTGTATGTATGGCAATCCGCAGAGCAGGAAATACGATCCCGGTACTGTATCAGGCATACAAGGAATCCGCATATTACGAATTCTACAAAGATAGAATCTATGATTTTACCATGTTCAACGAAGAAAATCTGGTTCCGGAAGAGTATCAGAAGATCATTCGTCAGCGGTTAAAGGAGCTTTAAGATGTTAGAGTCATGGCGTGAAGAATTTGAAGGTAAGCATATTCTGATCTGGGGTTACGGTCTGGAAGGCAGATCCACATATCGGTTCATCCGCAGGATCCTGCCTGATCAGGAACTGGTAATTGCGGATAAGCGCGCACAGAAAGATCTGGACCAGATTCAGAAAGATACCGTGCATACACAGGTGATCCACGAGGATGAGATCTGTTTTGAGGACTATGATCTGGTGATGAAATCTCCCGGTATCGTCCCGCCCGCAGAACTGCCCTTGGAAAAAATCCACGGCCAGGCACCCATGTTTCTGAAGCACTACCGGAATCAGGTAGTCGGTGTCACCGGTACGAAGGGGAAAAGCACGACGACATCTCTGATCCACGCGGTATTGAGCCAGAAGTATCCCTGTCATCTGGTAGGGAATATCGGAAACCCCTGTTTTGACGTGATTGAAGAAATGGAGAAAGGAGATCTTGCGGCCTTTGAAATCTCCTGCCACCAGCTGGAATACAGCGCGTATTCGCCGCATATCGCTGTCTATCTGAATCTCTATCAGGAACATCTTGATCACTACGGCACATTTGAACAGTACGGTAAAGCCAAGGATCAGATCTTTCTGCACCAGGAGGAAGATGACCTGCTGATCATTCATCAGGACATCGCCGGACGTACAACTCACAAGAATACACTGTATATCGGAAAAGATATCTACGCGGAAGGAAAGACCCTGACAGATCCTGCCGGAAAAACCATTGTTACAAACTGTGCGCTGATCGGGGATCATAACTACCAGAATCTTGCGGTTGCACGCTATATCGGCAGATTATACGGTATTTCGGACGAGGAGTTCACCCGTGCGGCAGCATCCTTCCAGCCCCTGCACCACCGTCTGGAACCGGTCGGAGAAAAGGACGGTGTCCTGTATATCAACGATTCCATCAGTACGATTGGTCCTTCCGCTATCCGCGCCATGGAGGCTTTGCCGGATACAGAAGTCATCCTGATTGGCGGAAAGGACAGGGGCATAGAATACAAGGAACTTGAAGAATACCTGCTTGCGCATGATCAGATCAAAGTGATCCTGATGTATGCGACAGGGAAAAGAATACTCACGGAACTGCAGGCACTGACAACCGATCTCTCCCGTTTTTACTACGCGGAAGACCTGGCGCAGGCAGTCGCCCTGGCCAAGACCCTGGTATCCCCGGGCAGGATCTGCCTGTTATCTCCGGCCGCAAGCAGTTATGACCATTTCCGCAACTTTGAAGAACGCGGAGAAATCTTCGGAAAGCTGGCAATGTCATGAGCTGGAAGATCCTGGAAATCGATGAACGGGAGATCGCGCTGAAATACCAGGTCGACCCGCTGTGCGCGAAACTGCTGTCTGCCGGACAGCTTTCGGATGACCAGATCCGCGAACTGCTGGATCCCGACCTGCGCCTGACCACTTCAGAAGCGGATTGTGTCAGGAAATGCGCGTCCCGCCTGTTACAGGCCAGAGAAAAGAAGGAAAAAGTATTTGTCGGTGGGGATTATGACGCGGACGGCATCTGTGCCACCGCCATCATGAAAGACCTGCTGGATCGCCTGAACATCGAAAACGGCTATTATATACCGAACCGGTTTGAAGAAGGCTACGGCCTTTCTCCGGAAACCGTCGAAAGGGCGGCAGAGAAAGGATATACGCTGATTCTTACCGTGGATAACGGGGTGAAGGCATTTGCGGCTGTGGAGAAAGCCCATGAACTCGGGCTGGAAATCTATGTTACCGATCATCATACGATCGATATCAGACCGGATGCGGACCTGATCGTTCATCCGGATGATATGGAACCGGAATACGCGTATCTTTCCGGTGCCGGTGTAGCCCTGCAGATTTCTCGTACACTGCTGGGTGATGTGCCTGAACATACAGCACTTGCGGCAGTCGCTGCCATCGGCGATGTCATGCCTCTGTGGCGGGAAACCAGGAAGATCGTTCTTGCCGGTGTGCCGCTGATCCATACACTGCCTGTACTTCCTCTGAAGACATTGTTCCGCAGCGGTTCAAAGATGGACGAGCGGGCAGTGGCTTTTGAAATTGTCCCGAAACTGAACAGCGCCGGGCGGATGAATGATCTGGCCAACGTGAATACACTGGTACGGTATTTACTGCTGAAAGATCCCGAACAGATCACACGCTATGCCTTACAACTGGAAACCGTCAACGATAAACGCAAGGAATTATCTGCGCAGATGACCGAACGCGCGGAAGAACTCTGGACGGATGACGCTCTGCCGGTGATTTACGAAGAATCCTTCCACGAAGGAATCTGCGGCCTGGCTGCCGGGAGATTGTGCGAAAAGTTCCGCAAACCGGTGCTGGTCATGGCCAGACATGGCGATGAGATCAAGGGCAGCGGACGTTCCGTACCGGGATTTGACTTGTATTCCTTCTTTGCGGGTTTTGAAGGTCTGACTTCCTTCGGCGGTCATGAACAGGCTGTCGGTATAGGGATCAAGGCAGAAGATCTGGATCAGTTCCGCGCACAAGTCAGAGAACGTATGGAATCTGTCCGTATACCGCAGGAACAGGAAGAAAGACTGGCGATCCTGATCCGCCGGGAGGATCTTACCTTCGATTATATTGCGTCCATACAGAGCTTATATCCGCTTCCCAAGGAACTCAGTGATCTGCGTTTTGCCTTACGCGGCGAACAAATCCGGGAATATCAGGAGCTGAAGAGTGTATATAAATACAAGATCGATACACCGGAAGGCGGACTGGAAGCGGTCGCTTTTCCCTGGCAGAAACTGAAGCGTACGCCGGTTCCGTATCTTCTGATTGGTATGCCGAATCTCAACCGATGGCGTAATTCTGTCACAAAACAGTTGATTTTGGACGACATTGAATAACACAAATATACAATTAGATGTATAATATTTTCATTCACCCAAGGAGGTCTTTATGTCTGTGAATATAGAAGATTATGTTGCCTCAATCCCGGGATTTCCCAAAGAAGGTATATTATTCCGTGATGTTACACCGATTCTGCAGCACCATGAAGCATTTCAGGAAGTGACAAATCGTTTTGCGGAGTACGCAAGAAAAGTCAAGGCAGATGTCATCGTCGGTCCGGAAAGCAGGGGATTTATTTTCGGCGCGCCGACAGCACTTGTACTGGGCGTTGGTTTTATACCGGTCAGAAAACCAGGTAAACTTCCGCGAGAAACCATTTCTGTCAAATATGATCTGGAATACGGCTCCAGTGAAATCTTCATGCATAAAGACGCGATTCAGCCTGGTCAGCGTGTTGTCGTTATTGACGATCTGCTGGCTACCGGCGGAACGGCTAAAGCAACCGCTCAGATGATTGAACAGCTTGGAGGTATCGTTGCCGGTTTTGCCTTTGTCATTGAATTGGAAGGTCTGCCCGGACGGAAAGTCCTGGAAGGTTACGATGTCTATGCCATGCTGGAAATGAGCGACAGTTAGTCATCTGATCGAAGAGAAATCTTCGATTTTTATACATGGAGAGGAGGGGAGAATATGGCTGTGCAATCGTATAATACTGCGGATGTTTTTAACGAAGTCCAGAAGTATATACACAAAGAAGAAAACCTGGCACTGATCCGCAAGGCTGCTTCTTTTGCGGAAAAAGCGCATGAAGGACAGATGCGCAGAAGCGGAGATCCGTATTATACCCACCTCGAGAATGTGGCTTATATCCTGGCTACACTGCGCGGAGGACCTGCGACGATTGCGGCCGGATTCCTCCATGATACCGTAGAAGATACGGAAGTAACCAAAGAAGATATCATCCGTGAATTCGGTGAAGAAATCGCCAATCTGGTGGAATCCGTAACCAAGATCGGAAACTTGAAACTGAAAGAAAAAGAAGATCCCGAATACCAGGCAGAGAATCACCGGAAACTCTTTATCGCCATGGCCAAGGATGTCCGTGTGATCCTGATCAAGCTTGCGGACCGTCTTCACAACATGCGTACATTGCAGTACCAGAAGGAATCCAGTCAGAAAAGAATTGCGGCAGAGACCCTGGATGTCTATGCGCCGATCGCTCACCGTCTTGGTATCAGCGCAATCAAGAACGAACTGGAAGATCTGAGTTTTTTCTATTTGAATCGTGAAGAGTATTACCGGATCGCTCATCTGGTGGAAGCCAAGAAGGCGGAAAGAGACGAGTCCGTCAATCAGATGATCCGGGATATCAGTGCCTTGTTAAAGAGTCACCGGATCAAGTTCCGTATTTTCGGCAGGTCCAAGCACTTATATTCCATCTATCACAAGATGGAAGTACGTCATAAACGTTTTGACGAGATTTTGGACCTTCTGGCGATCCGTATTGTCACCAAGACAGAATTGAACTGTTATGAGATCTTAGGTTATATTCATGCCCAGTATCGCCCGATTCCGGGACGTCTGAAAGATTACATCGCAGTCCCCAAGGCAAACATGTACCAGTCTCTCCATACCTCGATCATCGGTGAAAACGGAAAGATCTTTGAAGTACAGATCCGTACGGAAGAGATGGACGCGATTGCCGAACAAGGTGTTGCGGCACACTGGAAGTACAAGGAAGGCGCGCATTACGACGCACATGCCGAACAGAAAGAGATTGAAGATAAACTTGCCTGGTTCCGTGATTTTGCGTTATTTACCGATGAGAATGCGGATACCAGTGCCAGTGAGTATATGGCTACGCTGCAGAGAGATGTCTTTGAGGCCAATGTCTATGTTATGACCCCCAAGGGAAAAGTCATCGATCTGCCTAACGGTTCTACACCGATTGATTTCGCGTACCGTATTCATACCGATGTCGGTCATACCACGGTCGGCGCCATCGTCAACGATGCAATCGTACCGTTAAATACCGTCCTGAATACCGGTGATGTCGTCCAGATCCGTACGAATAAGAATACCGGTCCTTCCGAAGACTGGCTGAAATTCGTCAAGACCAATCAGGCCAAGAATAAGATCAAGGCATACCTGGCCAGAAAAGAACTGGAAAAGAAAGAAGAAAAGGTACCCAACGGAGAAAAACTGCTCAGTGAAGAACTGCGTAAACGCGGTTTTGATCCGTCGGAGTATATGGACCGCAAGAAGATCGAGGGAGTTCTGGGACAGCTGAACGCGAACTCCTATGTCGATCTGATGTACAACATTGCGACCAAGTCCCTGAGTGCTGCCACGATTGCGGAAAGACTGACCCGTGAGAAACACGCGATCAGCGACGCGGAACTGGCGAAATTAATCACCAAGGAACGTAAGCGTGTTCCTTCCAAGAGCGGGATCATCGTTCCGGGTATAGAATCGATGAAGATGTCTCTGGCACAGTGCTGCCTGCCGGTTTACGGCGACGAAGTTGTCGGCTATATCACCAAGGGTGAAGGGGTAAAGGTACACCGTGCCGATTGTCCGAATATCGCCGGTCAGAAAGCCCGTACGATCTATGTGGAATGGGACGGCGGCGACAGAGAGAGATTATATGAGACCAACTTACTGATTCTTGCGCATGACCGTAACTTCTTGTTTACTGATGTCGCAACGGTTGCGTCACAGTCTAAGGCAACCCTGCTTGGTGTCAGTGCCAATGTCAACCAGGATACCCTGACATCCACGATCAAGCTGAAGATCCAGGTTCATAATCTTGAACATTTACAAAATGTCATGGCCAACTTGCGTAAGATCGATTCGGTATACAGTGTGGAAAGAGATAGTAATTAACGTTTGTGTATTTAGTATCCTGCGGTTATAATCTTTAATAGGTCCGATGAAAAAGAGGTCTTTGTCCGGAAGCGGAAAAGCGACAATGGTATGGTGAAAGCATTGGCGGATAGACAGAGATTGACACTTTGGAGGTATTGTTCTGAAAGCAGTAGGAACAGTCGTATTCCGCGTTAAGGAAAGAGGGCATGTGTATACACATGAACTAAGGTGGTACCGCGCGTAAGCGTCCTTGGATGAGGACGTTTTTTATATCAAGGAGGGAAAGACGATGAGTTATCAGACACCCAGAGGAACATATGACATTCTTCCGGAAGAAGTGAGAAAGTGGCAGGATCTGGAACAGAAACTGCGTGATATCGCTTCCCGGTACGATTATGAAGAGATCCGGACACCGTACTTTGAGGATACAGGTGTATTTGCCAGAAAGGGCGACAGTTCGGATATGGTAAACAAGGAGATGTATTCCTTCGGGGACAACGGTAGTTTTACACTGCGTCCGGAAGGAACAGCAGGAGTGATCCGTTCTTTTGACCAGCACAAGTTATACGGGTCCATGGAGATGCCCGCAAGATTCTACTATGTCGGTCCGATGTTCCGTCATGAACGTCCGCAGAAGGGCAGACAGCGTCAGTTTACCCAGTTTGGTGTAGAGAATATCGGCCTGAAAGATCCCCAGCTGGATGCGGAGACCATTGCGTTAGGTATCGATATCGTACGTTCCATGGGTATCCGTTCCATCAAGGTATGTATTAATACCCTGGGAGATGATGCGTCCAGAAAGGCTTATAACGAGGCTCTGCGGGCATATTTCGCACCGCATATCGACGAACTCTGCGGAGATTGTCACCGCCGTCTGGAACAGAATCCTCTGCGTATCCTGGACTGCAAGGTAGATCATGAACTGGATCTGGTAAAGAACGCGCCGCGTCTGGCAGACTACCTCAACGAAGAATCCCGCACATACTTTGACGGTGTCCTGAAAGCCCTGGATGCGATGGGTATTGAATATGAAATTGATGACCGTCTGGTAAGAGGTCTGGACTACTATACACACACCGTATTTGAAGTTATCTCCACAAGACCGGAAAGCGGAGCCCAGGCAACGATCTTCGGTGGCGGACGCTATGACCACCTTGTGGAATACTTCGGCGGTCCGGAGATGTCCGGTATGGGCTTTGCGATTGGCCTGGAACGTCTTCTGGCATTAGCCGGAGAAGATGGTTACACCTTCCCGGAAAAACAGCCCCTGGATGCCTATATCATCACCCTGGGAGAAGTCGGTGCCGCACCTCTGGCCATCGCTTCCCGGCTGCGTCAGGCCGGCATGCGCGCGGTAGCCAACTTCACGAAACGCTCGCTGAAATCCCAGTTCAAGAGTGCTGACCGGGCCCATGCGAAGCACATCATCATCGTTGGTGAAGAAGAATTGAAAAACAACACTGTCAATGTCAAGAATACCGGAACCGGTGTACAGGAAACGGTAGCTCTTGAGCAATTGTTAAGCAAACTGCAAGGAGAGGAATAACAAATGGAAAGAACATGTGGAAACGGTACACTGCGTATCAGTGATGCCGGCAAAACCGTAACATTAATTGGCTGGGTAGCCCGCCGGAGAAACTTCGGAGCCTTGGTCTTCGTCGATCTGCGTGATCGTTCAGGAATCGTACAGATCGTCTTCGATGAGAACATCGCGGATCAAATCAAGGATGTAAGAAGCGAGTATATCCTGCAGGTCACCGGTACGGTGGAAGTACGTAAGGATGCCAATCCCAAGCTTCCTACCGGAGAGATTGAAGTCCATGCGGAAAGTGTCAGGATCATCAACTCCGCGATGACACCTCCGATCACGATTGCGGATGAGACCGACAGTCTGGAAGATACCCGTCTTAAATACCGTTATCTTGACCTGAGAAGACCGATACTGCAGAAATATATGATGTTACGTCATCAGGTATGCATGATTGCCCGCAACACCCTGGATTCTCGTGGTTTTGTGGAAGTGGAAACACCGATTCTTGCCCGTTCCACACCGGAAGGCGCCAGAGACTATCTTGTACCTTCCCGTATCTATAACGGCAAATTCTGGGCGCTCCCGCAGTCTCCGCAGATCTACAAGCAGTTATTGATGATCGGCGGAATGGAGAGATACTTCCAGATTGCGCGTTGTTTCCGTGATGAAGATCTCCGCGCAGATCGTCAGCCGGAATTCACCCAGATCGATATCGAAATGAGTTTCGTGGATGAGAACGATGTCTTCGGCACCGTTGAGACCTTGATGAAGGATATCTTCAAGGGAACAAAGAACGTAGATCTTGAGGAACACTTTATCCGTATTCCCTGGAAGGAATGCATGAGCCGTTACGGTTCGGATAAACCGGATCTCCGCTACGGCAATGAGATCCATGATCTTAGCAGTATCTTTGCGGGCACCGGTTTCCAGGTATTCGCGAATGTACTGAACGCGGGAGGAATCGTCGACGGTATCAAGTTTGCCCATGCGGCAGGGAAGTACAGCCGTAAGGGACTGGACCAGTTACAGGACTTCATCAAAGCCGGATTCAAGGCTAAAGCCCTGGCATACCTGAAGATGGAGAAAGGCGAACTGTCCGGATCGATTGCCAAGGCACTGAGTGATACGGAAAAACAAGCCCTGATCCAGGAATTTGACATGCAGGATGAAGATCTTGTCCTGATCGTTGCGGATAAGGCACCTGTAGCCCAGAGCAGTCTCGGCGCTCTGCGTGTACGTCTTGCGCACGAACTGGAGATCATCCCGGAAAACGAATATAAATTCCTGTGGGTCACCGACTTCCCGATGTTTGAATTCAGCGAGGAGGAAGGCCGCTGGGTAGCCCAGCACCATCCATTCACAGCCCCGAAAGAGGAAGACGTGGACAAACTCTTCACTGACCCGGGCAACGTCTACAGCCGCGCATATGACCTCGTACTGAACGGTTATGAATTGTTAAGCGGTTCGATCCGTATCCACGACCAGGAACTTCAGGCCAAGGTCTTTGAGGCAATCGGACTTACCATGGAAGAAGCTAAGGCGCGCTTCGGTTTCTTCCTGGATGCGTTCAAGTATGGTACACCTCCGCACGGTGGTGTGGGAATCGGACTGGAAAGACTGATCATGGTACTGGCAGGGACGGAGAATATCCGTGATGTTGTGGCTTTCCCGACAACCAACAGTTCCCTGGATCTGATGAGTGACGCGCCGAATGTGGTGGATCAGAGACAGCTGGATATCCTGGGTATTGAACTCAGTGAGAAGACAAAGAAGAATTTATAAGATTCTGACTGTATGAGAAATAACTCATACAGTTTTTTTGTGCTGTGGTATAATCACGTATGCTGTCTGTTCAGCCAGAGAAAGGGGGGAAGACGATGATTACGGAAGTATTATTGGATACCGTTGAAGATGTACTGAAGATCCTTCCTTTTCTGTTTATGACCTATCTTCTGCTGGAATGGCTCGAACAAAAGACAGAACACCGTTTCCAGCAAATCCTGGAGAAACAACAAAAGCTGGAACCCCTGTACGGGGCTCTGCTGGGTCTGTTTCCTTCCTGTGGTCTTTCCGGTGCGGCAGGTACACTGTTTGCGACAGGGATGATCCAGGCTGGTACTCTGGCGGCGGTTTACCTGTCTACCAGTGATGAGATGCTCGCAATCATGATCTCCTCCAAGGCTTTACCGGGCGTGTATCTTCCGATCCTTGCGGTCAAGTTCCTGGTCGGCACCGGCGCCGGATATCTTGCGTCATTGTTCATGAAGCGTCATGGTGCGGATATCGGGACATTCTGTGAGCGTGAACATGACGATCATAGTCATGGTGTACTGTATTCCGCGCTTCAGCACACCTTGCAGATCACTGCCTGGCTGTTTGTGATCACGTTATTATTCAACTTTATTATCGAACTCATCGGTCTTGATCATATCCGGTACTTTATTGAAATCCACGCAAATTCTTCGGTCCTGGTCTCCACTCTGGCAGGGATGATCCCGAGCTGTGCTTCTTCCATCGTACTGACCAGGATGTACCTGGACGGGATGTTGTCATTTGCGGCAGTTACCGCAGGTCTTCTGGCCAATGCCGGCACCGGTATGATGGTCTTGTTCAGGGTGAATCCGAACCATAAGGAAAACCTGCAGATCATCAGTTATGTATGGATGGTATCTCTGGTGAGCGGTTATCTCCTGCAGTGGATCTTGGGCTGAAGCTGTATATAGAACAATATAGTTTACGTGAATGTACGTTACTCTTCAAGACTATTCTTTAAGATTTTTACTAGGTATGATGTAGTTACAGAGAGGAACACATATTTTTCCAACATAGTGATATACGGGAATGCTGACTGGATCATTCCGTGTTGAAGACCCGGTACATCCGGGGATCCTGAAGAATGACCAAGCGTACCCACCTCTACATAAGAGGGAACATATCAACCTCTCTGGTTTTTTAATCCGGTACAGGAATCGGAACACAGAGAAGAAAACAACCACCCGTGTAGGGTGGTTATCTTTTGTTTTAGCGATGTCTGCGTCTTCGCCTGGGAAGATGCGCCAGGATAAACGAGGGAATAAAGACCAACAAGAGGACCAGGAATACACCATACAGGAGTAATATTCTTGGGTTTTCCTGGATAAAGCGGAGAAGGACACTGCGGTTGCTTTCCTGAATGTCATGATCCAGAAGATAGTGATATTCGTAGATCGGCTGGTCATTCACATGGATGATCACAGCACCAAGAGGCTTCCCTTTTTCGGCAGGGGCAGAGATCTTCTTGGTAAAGTCCTGGATGACTTCATACGTTTCATCATCCTTCAGATCATAGTTTACGGTATCTCTTGCCAGAATATCGATTTGTTTGAGTTCTTCGCTTCCCGTACAGCGGATACTTGCCAGGAAATCGCCTTCGTTTAACAAGTTTTCCCGGTGATAATTCTGCCGCAGCCAGGAGTAGATCGTATTCGCGTCCTTGATTGGTCCAAGTTCCTGCGGACTCTGCGCCGTAACACAGATGACATGCATGCCGTTGATCTGCGCAGCTGAAGCCAGACATCTTCCCGCGGGTATCGTATACCCGGATTTCCCGCCGATAAAGCCCTCGATATCCTTGCCGACAACACCTCTGGACATGGAATAGTAGACCGCGGAAGAGAAACGTACACCGTAGGCGTGAGAAAGTACGGGGGTTCCGGTAAACTCCCGGGAACCGATGATTTCGGTAAACAGCGGGTCTTTCAGACAGTAGGACAACAATAAGCCGATATCATGACAGGTACTGTACTGGTTATCGTCATGGAGACCAGTGGGATTCATAAAGTGCGTATTGTACATGCCGAGTTCTTCGGCTTTCTGGTTCATCAGTTTCACGAAGTCTTCGGTATTCCCGCTGACCGCAAAAGCCAGGCTGTTGGCACAATCGGCGCCTGAGGGCAGTAATGTCCCGTACAGAAGGTCCAGGATCGTCGGGGAGTCATTGATGAGATAACCGACGATGGAAGCACCGTCTGCGATAAAGCCTCCGATCATATCTCTGGTCAGCGTGATACGGTGAGAAGTATCTGGATAATGTTCTATGGCCAGGATTGCGGTCATCATCTTGACCATGGAAGCGGGATAAATCCGTTCTTCGCCGTGGTCATTCAGTAATTCCTGCCCGGTCTCATCGTCAAAGACATAGGTGTTCGGGCTGATCAGTACAGGAGGATGCGGTTCCTCTGCATGTACCGGACGGATGAAAAAAAACAGATTCGCGGCAGCGTAAAAGATGAGCAGGATGACTTTGAATGTGCGTAGTTTTTGCGCAAACATATCGCTATTATATATGAATATGCAAAAAATACGTATAAATATTGCGTAAAAATGGTAAACAGGGTAGAATTTCATCAGTTAAAGATAAGGTGGTTGGTAATATGGGAGTTGGAGTTACTTCGTTGTTATGGTTTATCGGCGGTGGTCTGGTCGGAGCCGCAATCAGTTATTATTTCACAAAACGTGCGTTTGAGAAGCAGCTGAAGGAAAATCCTCCGATCAATGAAAAGATGATCCGTGCAATGTTCCTGCAGATGGGAAGAAAACCAAGTGAAGCACAGATCAAACAGATCATGAAATCCATGACCAAGTAAGGATTGACTGGTTCAGTATAGGATGTATAAGCCTGTGTATGCGGGCTTTTTCAGTACCCCGGGAGATATACCGTGAACATCAGTGAAATAATTCGCAAAAAACAGGAATTCGTTAGGCAAATGAATCTTATATAGATTATAATATTTACGTAAAACAGGAGGAAATATGACAACTGAAAAGAAAATTTTCGAAGCCATGGATGGTAATACCGCTACGGCGCATTCCGCATATGCGTTTACCGAAGTAGCAGGTATCTATCCGATTACACCGTCTTCACCGATGGCCGAGAACGTAGATTCTTGGTCCACAGCCGGCCGTAAGAACGTCTTTGGCGATTCCGTCAAAGTCGTTGAGATGCAGGCTGAAGGTGGTGCCGCCGGTACGATCCACGGCTCCCTGCAGGCTGGTGCATTATCAGCCACATTCACGGCGTCTCAGGGTTTATTACTGATGATTCCGAACATTTACAAGCTGAAGGGTGAATTACTTCCGGGTGTTATCCACGTTGCTGCACGTTCTCTGGCAACCCACACACTGAGTATCTTCGGTGACCACCAGGATGTATACGCATGCCGTCAGACAGGTATCACAATGCTTTGTTCTCATTCCGTTCAGGACTGTATGGATCTCGCAGGTGCTGCTCACCTGATCGCTATTGACAGTTCTGCACCGGTAATGCACTTCTTCGACGGATTCCGTACTTCTCACGAAATCCAGAAAGTAGAAGTCATGGATTATGGTTTCCTGAAGTCACTGCTTCCGATGGAAAAGGTAGAAGAGTTCCGTGCCAAGGCTCTGAACCCGCATACCAACCCGATCACCCGCGGTGGTTCTCAGAACGATGATATTTACTTCCAGGCTGCAGAAGCACAGAACCAGCACTTTGAAGCAATTCCGGATATTGCTGCTAAATATCTGAAGGCAATCAGCGAACATACAGGACGTGACTATGCTCCGTTTGTATACTATGGCGCTCCGGATGCTGATCGTGTAATCGTTGCAATGGGTTCTGTAACAGATACGATCATGGAAACAATCGACTCCCTGAATGCTAAGGGTGAAAAAGTCGGTCTGATCAAGGTTTATCTGTATCGTCCGTTCAGCCAGAAGTATCTGGAAGCAGCATTGCCTGCATCTGTTAAGAAGATTGCTGTACTTGACCGTGCAAAAGAGCAGGGTGCAAGAGAACCTCTGTATCTCGATGTTGAACATGCTCTCCGTAAGCATACAGATCTTACCATTATCGGCGGCCGTTATGGTTTGTCCTCCAAGGATACAAACCCGACCCACATCGCTGCTGTATATGCTGAACTGGCTAAAGATGATCCGAAAGAAGAATTCACAATCGGTATTACAGATGACGTAACACATCTGTCTCTGGATCCGGTACCTGTAGATGTTGTCTCGGATTACTCTTCCTGTCTGTTCTATGGTTTAGGTTCTGACGGTACTGTCGGTGCGAACAAGAGCACTGTCAAGATCATCGGAAACAACACCGATCTTTATGCTCAGGCATACTTTGCATACGACTCCAAGAAGGCAGGCGGCGTTACACGTTCGCATCTGCGTTTCGGTAAGAGCCCGATCCACAGTCCGTATTATATCAACAATGCTGACTTCATTTCCTGCTCACTGGATTCCTACTGCTTCAAGTATGACATGGTCAAAGATCTTAAGGATGGCGGTACGTTCCTCCTGAACACAACGTTTGCTGCAGAAGATATTGAAAACCATCTGCCGAACCGCATGCTTGCCGGTCTGGCTAAGAAACACGCGAAGTTCTATATCATCGATGCAACAAAACTTGCGATCCAGACACACATGGGCCGTCATACCAACACGATCCTGCAGTCTGCGTTCTTCGCTCTGAATGAACAGATCATGCCGTATGACACAGCGGTTGAACTGATGAAGGATTCTGCTCGTCACACCTATGCAAGAAAGGGTGAAGATGTAGTTAAGAATAACTGTGATGCGATCGACACAGGTAAATCCGGACTCGTTCAGGTTGAAGTTAAGCCGGAATGGGCTAACCTCGAATACGAAGATGCTCTGTTCGCTAAGACAGGTGATGCTTACTTCGATAACAACCTGCAGAGAATCAATGCTTTGGAAGGCTATGACATGCCTGTCAGCAGCTTCCTGAAGTATGGTGTTCTGGATGGATCCATCCCTGAAAATGTATCCTTCCGTGAAAAGAGAAACATTGCGACAGCAGTTCCGACATGGGATGCTGCCAAGTGCGTAGAGTGCGGCAAGTGTGCATTCGCATGTCCGCATGCTACAATTCGTCCGTTCCTGATGACACCGGAAGAAGTTGAATGTGCACAGAAGATTGCGGATGCGAATGGTATTGAACTGACCATGAAGGATCCTACTCCTGCTTATAAGGGAGCTAAGGAAGCTGGTCTGAAGTATCGTATCCAGTTGTCTCCGATGAACTGTGTAGGCTGCGGCGTATGTCTTACTGTATGTCCGACAAAGGCTCTTACAGCTTCTCCGATCAACAACGAACTGAACCAGGAACCTCTTGCAGATTATCTGTACAAGGAAACAGAATACAAGCCTCAGTACGGCAATCCTGCGACAGAGATGGGTGTATCTCTCATGATGCCTTATTTCGAAGTCAGCGGATGCTGCCCTGGCTGTGGTGAAGCTCCTTACTATCGTCTTGCTTCTCAGCTGTTCGGTAAGGACATGATGGTTGCCA
The DNA here is from genome assembly GCA_017512555.1 of Solobacterium sp. Lineage (GTDB taxonomy): Bacteria > Bacillota_I > Bacilli_A > Erysipelotrichales > Erysipelotrichaceae > Bulleidia. Next base: position 21,969 of record JAFWFE010000010.1, read on the forward strand.
ATGCTACCGGATGCTCCATGATCTACTGCTCCTCCACACCGTCTACACCGTTTGTAACGGATAAAGAAGGTAATGGTGTTGCCTGGGCTAACTCCCTGTTCGAAGACAATGCGGAATTCGGCTTCGGTATGGCAATCGCTCAGAGCTTCAAGGAAGCGAAGATCCTGAAGGTTATGGAAGACAACATGGATTCCGTAGAACCTGAACTGAAGGCTGCGTTTGAAGCTTATATCGCTGCGAATGGCAATCGTGATGCTCAGAGAGCGGTCAAGGATGCAATCGTTGCAGGTGCTAAGGCAAGTGCAAACGAAGCAGTGAAAGTATTAGCGGAAATGGAGAGAGATCTCGTTTCCAAGTCCGTATGGATCGTCGGTGGTGACGGATGGGCTTATGACATCGGTTACGGCGGATTAGATCATGTTATGGCAAATAATCTGAACGTTAACGTTCTCGTACTCGATACCGAAGTATATTCCAATACCGGTGGTCAGTCCTCCAAGTCTTCTCAGGCTTCTTCCATCGCGCAGTTCGCTGCTGGCGGTAAGTCTCTTGCGAAGAAGGATCTCGGCCAGATCGTTATGGAATACGGTACAGCATATGTTGCACAGGTATCCATGGGTGCTAACCAGATGCAGACAATCAAAGCCTTCAAGGAAGCTGAAAGCTATAATGGTCCATCCATCATTATCGCTTACTCACCTTGCCAGGAACATGGTATTAAGGGCGGTCTGGTAAAAGCTCCTCTGATCCAGAAGAACGCTGTAGAGTGCGGTTATGTCACACTGTATCGTTTCGATCCGAGACTTGAAAAACCTCTGCAGATCGACTCGAAAGAACCGAATTGGGATAAGTTCCAGGACTTCTTGATGAACGAAGCTCGTTACTTCAACCTGCCGAGAGTCAGAGGTCAGGAAGTTGCCAACGAACTCTTTGCAAAGACATTAAGCGATGCGAAGATCCGTTACAACAAACTTGTTGCCAAAGTAAAGATGCAGGAAGCTTAATTCCTGAAAAAAAGCTAAGAGAAAGCGATGCTCATCCGCATCGCTTTTTTTACAGTACTGTAATGACTCCGGAAGAAGATTATGCCGTGAGTTTCATGCCTGCTGTACACAGAATCGGCCGTTTTACCATTCTTGTAGCGTTTTTCCTGAGTATTGCTCCGTTTATTTATCTGTACTTTATTAAGGGTTATAATGATATCAGTATTGGTATGATGCTTGCCGGTGTTGCGGCAGTTGCTCCGATGCTGATCGGCGGATGGATTTCCGAACCTTTAACATACTGGCCGATTCTTGGTTCTGCCGGTATCTATATGTCATATCTTGCAGGTAACGTCATGGCGATGCGTTTCCCGGTTGCGACAGCTGTTCAGAAACATGCGGAAGCAGATATCTCCACTCCTAAGGGACAGGTTGCCACCATCATCGGTATTGCGACATCCATCATTATCAACCTGATTATCCTGCTGATCACCGTTCTTGTTGGTCAGGCAATCCTGAACATGATGCCTCCAAGAGTACTCCATGCGTTCAACTACTGTATCGTTGGTATGATCGGTTCCATGGTTCTCATGAGATTCGCCATGGGCAAGGGCACAATGACACAGAACTTTATCGACTCCGTTCCGTATATGCTGTGCGGTATCTGCGCTTATCTGCTGGTTAACTTTGTCGTCAAGGGAATCTCCAGCTATGGTGCGCTGATTGGTGTCAGTGCTGCCGTAGTCATTGCCTATCTCAAGTATAAGAAAGCTCTGGATGCCTGGAATGCTGCCAATTCCGACTAAGTAAAAGGAGAAAAAAATGAAGTATGTAAATCAATTGGATTACCCGCATCTTCTCTATAAAACCGGTTTGAAACTGGATTATGATTATTATCTGGCAAATAAGGAGAGAATCGACGCGAGTAATTTCGGACCGCTGAAGTTTGAACCGGGAATGAAACCCCTGGCCAATCCTCAGACAACTGTAAAACAGGCTGGATGCGGTCTCTGCTGTGCAGTTATGGTCGTAGACAGACTGGACACAGACAAGGAATTCACTCTGGAAGACGCTTTGGAACTGTCCTATGAATCTCATGCGAATGAAGGTATCGGTACCGAATATGATCCGTTTGCTCCGGCATTTGCCGAGAAGATGAACTATGACTGGAAGGGCACCAATGACCTGGATGAACTCGACGCATGGCTCGCTTCCGGTGGTGTAGCTGTAGCGAAAGCCGGCGGTGACAGAAAAGATGGTCACATCGGAATCTTCACTCACGGCTGGCACTATATTCTGGTTATCTACAAGAGAGCGGACGGCAAGTACGCAATTCTTGATCCTTCCCAGACACCGACGAAGTATGATGAACCGGGACGTGAAGGCGTTGTCGAAGTACAGGGAAATATCATCTTTGCTTCTGGTGAAACATTGAAGGAAGAAACCAAACTCTTTGATCCTGGTTTCTACATGTTCCGCAAGAAATAAGAGTAGTTAGGATACGTAAGGCCCAGAAGGATCTTTTGGGCCTTCGTTTTATTGTTTAAGGAGAAGAATATGTTGGATTTATTTACCCTGACGTCTGAGATCCAGGCAATGGAAGAAGAAGTCATATCCTTCCGCAGACAAGTTCACCGGATGGCAGAAACCGGTGGTGTAGAAGTAAGAACCAATGCGTTCATCAAGGAGAAACTGACAGAGTTCGGTATTCCTTATGACACCATGGAAGGAACCGGGATCCTGGGGATTATCGATACCGGTAAAGAAGGACCGCATATCGGTTTACGGGCAGATTTTGACGCTTTGCCTGTACCGGAAGATGCCTGCAATCTGAAAAAGGAAAGAGTTGTGATTTCGGATACACCGGACAAGACATGCCATGCCTGCGGACATGATGCGCATACCGCAATGCTGCTGGGTGCCGCAAAGATACTCAGTAAACATAAAGAAGAACTGGAAGGGATTATCTATCTTTCGTTTGAATCCGGTGAAGAAATCGGAGCGGGATATGGTCCGATGATGAAAGCTCTGGAACAGTACCATGTGGATACGTTCTGGGCAATCCACGTGCTGAATTATATCCCGGCAGGGCAGATCTGTGTACAGGCCGGTCCGCGTATGGCAGGCGGCGGTATGATCGATGTCACATTCATTGGTAAAGGCGGTCATGGATCACGTCCGGATCTATCCGCAAATCCTGTCTTCTGTGCCGCAAACTTTGTGACAAATCTTGCTACAGCGTTTGTCAACCAGATCGATGCCAACGAAACGGTAACGCTGGGTGTTACTTCTATCCAGGGCGGAGAAGCTGCCAACATCTTCCCGGATACGGCAAAAGTAATCGGAACGATACGTTTCTACAGTCAGTCCGAAGGGAAGAAAGCTCTGGATCTGATCAAAAAGGTAGCGGAAGGAACAGCAAGCTACAGTAAATGCCGTGCTGAATTCGGCCCCTGGATGAACATGGTTGGAACCCCGCTGATCAACGATGAGTATTACGCGGATATGATCGAAGAGAGATTGAAGGGCATCATCGGGGAAGAGAAGGTGGTTCATGCGCAGCCTTGGTATGCGTCTGAGTCATTCAGCCGTTATCTGCAGAACTGGCCTGGAGTTATGGCCCATCTTGGCATTAAGAATGATGAATCCGGGAGTGGTGCCGAACATCATAATTCCAAGTTTGATGTTGATGAAAGCGTACTGTCTCTGGGCGTACTCTCTACCGTAGAATATGTCCTTGGCGTGATTGAAAACGGATTAAAACCGGAGTAAACAGAAAGAGACAGAAGGATAGGAAAAGCGATGCCTGCATGTGAACTAGTAAGATAAAAGTAGACACAGAAAAAAGTCGATGAAGATTCCGTTCTGAGTCTACTTTTTCTTATGATTGAAACTGAAAAGGAGGGATCAAAAAATATGGGATGCCTGAAAGGAATAAAACACAGGACATATACAGAAGATGAGAAATTGAAAATCGTTAAAATGAATGTCGAGCAATACCTGTCTTCTTACGAGATTTCAAAGATCACCAGAGTCAATGAAAAGAATATTCGAAGGTGGGTCAAACAGTATTCCGAAGAAGGGATCGAAGGACTGAAAACAAAAAGAAGAGGAAACCCTTTCGCCGCTCTTCACACATCGAAGACCCTTACCAAAGAAGAAAGACTGGAACTGGAGAA